>JALYTG010000238.1 GCA_030854405.1 Chloroflexota bacterium
GGATCGAGGAGGCAATCGAGTTGGCCGGGATGGCACGACATGCGATCGCCGAGGGCGTGCTCGGCTATGCGATCTTCGGCGCGGTGCGGTAGTGCCCGGTATCGAGGTCCTGAACCCGGAAGATGGGGACCCTGCCTTGCCCGCCCTGGCGCCTGCGGATCTCTCGCAGGAGATCCTGCGCAAGGCCCGCGCGATCACCGCGCCGGAGCAGTGCGCCCGCCTCGATGGGCTGACCCGCCAGCTCCGTGGCGTCGACCCGGCCACCATCGAGCCTGACGCCGCCCGGATCGCGTTCTGGGCCAACCTCTACAACGCCCTGCTCCTGCACTGCCTGTGCCTGCGGCCGGTGCGCGGGAGCATGCTCAGACACCTGCGGTTGTTCGCCAAGATTGCCTACGACGTTGACGAGCATCGCTACACGCTCAATGACATTGAGCACGGTGTGTTGCGGCGCAACCGTCGGGCTCCATTTCACCTTCGGCGACCGCTCCAGCATCATGACCCCAGGCTGACAGCGACCCTCTCCTGCCTCGATCCGCGTGTCCATTTCGCCCTGAACTGCGGCGCCCGCTCCTGTCCTCCGATCCAGGTCTACAGCACCGCCGAGCTTGACGGGCAGCTCGAGTTGGCCACACGCTCCTATCTGCAGCAAGAGACGAAGGTCGATTTAGAGCGTCGTCAGATCACCCTTCCGCGTCTGATGCGCCTCTACGCAGCTGACTTCGGCAACCGAGCTGAGCAGCTTCGGTTTGCCGCCCGCTACCTGCCCGAGGTGGCGGCCAGGGTGCGGGAGCACCGCGCCGAGCTACGAGTCAGCTACGGCCGATTCGACTGGACGGCGACGACGGGATCGTCTGCGTAGCTTGGGCTGTGCTGGGCGCGAGAACCGTGCCGCCATCGCCAAGGTCAAATTGGACGGAGATGGCACGCCGAAAGCTCCTGCTCGTCCGAGCGACGACCAGTTCTGGTTCGCGCTGGCTGCCTTCTTCCCGAACGCCGAGATCAGGCGCTGACCGGATCCGCCTCCCTTGCATCCACCACGAACCCTTTCGCCCCCGCCGGGGTCGAACCCCCATCATGATCGAAGCGCTCAAGCTACCCGCGGTTGAACTCCTGTTCAGTCTCGCTTTCTTTGCCGCCACGCTGCTCGCCTTCGCCAGGTTCTGCCTCCACTGCTAGGCAGCCGTGTCCAGGCAGCGCCAGACCATCGAGCTGCGGGTTCCTCGGCAGCAGGCGATGAGCGCCTGCCGCGAGGCACTTGATCAGCTTGGCTGGGAGATCACCGAGGAAGGCGAACGGCGCTTGGTCGGCGGCGAGGAGCCGCAACCCACGAGCTGCCGGGCCTTGACCTGGCCGGCCCGGGTCAAGATCGAGGTCGATTCGGAGTCGCCGAAGCTCACCACAGTGACCATCCACGCAGCGATGTCCGGCTTTGGTCGGAACACGGCCGACCGCCTGCAGCGCCGGATGGGAGCGCTGGAGCGCGCGATCCGTGGCGCTGCTGCTGGTCACCGCGAGCGCGCCCGCATCGCGGCCGCACGATGAGCTGGTGCGCGGCGGTTGAAGTCGTGGGCCCCGCCAAGTGGCGCAGCCGCGCCGCGGCACTTGACAAGCTTGCACCGATGCGCCCACTGGCCGCCGAGGACGAGCTCGCCCTGATCGCCCGGGCCCAGGATGGAGACCGGCTGGCGTTCGAGGAGCTGGTCCGCCGCCACGCGGATCGCCTCTATGCGGTCGTGCTCCGCTTCCTCGCCGATGCCGACCAAGCCGAGGAGGTGACCCAGGAGTCCTTCCTGCGCGCCTGGCGCGGCATCGGCGGCTTTCGCGGAAAGTCCAGCTTCTTCACCTGGCTTTACCGAATCGGCATCAACGAGGCCAAACGCCGCGCTGGCCGACGCCCGCCGGAAGCGCCAGCGATCTCGGTAGAGGACGAGCCGATCGAGCACGCCCCGGACTGGAGCGAGGCGCCCGAGGTCCGCCAAGCGGAAGGGGAGGTGCTCGAGGTGCTCGAGGCGGCGATCCGTGGCCTGCCGGCCGGCTACCGGCTACCCCTCATCCTCCGCGACCTCGACGGGCTCTCCACCAAGGAGGCCGCCGAGGTGTTGGGTCTCGGCGAGGCCGCGTTCAAAAGCCGCCTCCATCGCGCCCGTCTCGTTGTGCGGCGTGCGATCGATGAGTATTTCCTGGAGGCCGAATGATCCGTCGCCTGCTCAGTCGCCGTCGCTACATGCGCGAGCATCGCTGGACGCACGCGCACCTTTCCGAGTACCTCGACGCGGAGCTCTCGCCGGCTGGGCGCGAGCGCGTTGAGGAGCATGTCGGGATCTGCCCGCACTGCCGGCGGGTGCTCGCCACCCTGATGCGCACGCTAGAGAATCTCCGCGGCCTCCGGGGCGAGGCGCCGCCGGGCCTCGCCGACAGCGTCATCGATCGGCTCCGCGGCGAGGGATAACTGCTCAGACCTCGTTGAAGAAGTTGAGCCCGACGCGGTCGAGGAAGCGCTGGGCCTCGATGTTGAGCTGAAACAGCTCCCCAGTCCAGATCAGCCCGCCCATGAGCACTAAAACCCTGCCGCATCGGACTCCGCAGAAATGGGAAAACCAATTGGCTTCGCCGAATCGATCCGTTGCCGGGACTCAAGGGTCGGGGACACGTTTCGGGACACAATCTTCGAAAGGCATTCCTAGGGCACCCCGCTGTGAGGGGCCATATGGCGGTCCAGCGAGCGAGCGCCTGGACCGATCCAGAGCAGATAGAGCATTGCCGCAAGCAGTGCCGGCGCCAGGGTGAGGCTCACCAGCTCGCTCTCTCCAAACCCCGAAACGATGATCGCGCCGACCATGTCCCCAGCCAAGACGAGACTCGCGAGCCGGGTCCCCAGGCCGACGATGAGCAGCGCGCCCCCGACGACCTCGATCGTCCCGATCGCGTAGACGAACGCATCCGGCGACGGCAGCCCATAGGTGCGAAAGGAGTCGACCTCCGGGGCATGGCTCACGAACTTGCCCGCGCCAAAGACCACGAACACCGCACCCGAAGCGAGTCGGAGCGCAAGCGCGAGGTTTCGCACGAGGACCGGCCGTGGGACCTTCGATGATGACCCGCCTCACCTTGTCGCTGCTGACCCTCACGCCTCGGGGATGAGGACCGCGAAACGGGATCCGCGGGTCAGCTCGCTCTCGACGCGGATCTGGCCCCCCAGCGCCTCGACAATGCGCCTTGCCAGAGCCAGGCCGAGCCCGGAGCCGTCGTCCGAGCGGGCCGCGTCGGCGCGCCAGAACGGCTCGAACACTCGCCGCACCGCGTCAGGGGCGATCCCCTCGCCGGTGTCCTCGACCACGAGTTCGAGGCCAGTCGGGCAGCGGCGGGCCTTTACACGCACAGAGCCGTCGGCAGGCGTGTGCCGGATCGCGTTCTGGACCAGGTTCTGGAGCACGCGGGTCAACCGGGGCGAGCAGAGGGCGCCGCCAGCATCCCCGGTCCGGGTTTCGAGCGCGAGCCCTTTCTCGGCCGCCTGGGCATCGCAGGCCGCTACGGCGCTGCGTATCACGTCCTCGACCTTCGCCCGCTCGGACTCGGCCTCGATCGCGCCAGCGTCGAGCTGCACCAGCTCGAAGAGGTCGTCCACCAGACCGACCAGCGAGTCGACGGCGCC
>JALYTG010000239.1 GCA_030854405.1 Chloroflexota bacterium
GCGCAGCGTGCCATTCTCGACGCGAACGTAGGCAACCACCCCCTTGTAGGCGTCATAGTGCGAATCGAAGACGAGTGCCCGCAGCGGAGCGTGGGGATCGCCGGCGGGAGGCGGCACCCGGGCCACTACCGCCTCGAGAACCGCCTGCACTCCGGTCCCGTCTTTCGCCGAGGCGAGCAACACCTCCTCTCGCGGGATGGCAAGCGACTCTTCCAGCTCGCCCATCACCATCTCCGGATCGGCACTCGGCAGGTCGATCTTGTTGAGGACCGGGACGATGACGAGCTGCTGGCCCATCGCCAGGTGCGCGTTCGCGAGCGTCTGCGCCTCGACCCCCTGGCTGGCATCGACCACCAGGATCGCTCCTTCACACGCCTGCAGCGAGCGACTCACCTCGTAGGTGAAGTCGACGTGGCCAGGGGTGTCGATCAGGTTCAGCGCGTAGGTCTGCCCGTCGGCGGCATCGTAGTGCAGGCGCACCGCGCGAGCCTTGATGGTGATCCCTTTCTCGCGCTCGAGCTCCATGCTGTCGAGAACCTGGCTCGTCATCTGGCGCGGGTCGATGGTGTGGGTCGCCTCCAGCAGCCGATCCGCGAGCGTGCTCTTGCCATGATCGATATGGGCAACGATGCTGAAGTTGCGGATGCGCTCCTGTGGGATCACCGCGCGGAAGTCTAGCCGAGCCGCACGACTGCGGAGCCAAAGCCCGGTTGCCATCACGACTGGTAGTCGTATGAGTGCGCTCGATAGCTCGACTCTTGCCCTTTACGAATGCTGATCGTGGTATCCGACGTCCCCGCCGCCCGGGCCTGCAGGACCGACGCCGGCCACGCTTGGATGCAGGTCGCGGAGCCGTGTCAACCCACTCCGGGGCGCCAGATCTCGGCTTTGTACGACCACCGGTCGTAAAGGACAAGGATCGGCTAAACGGGTGACGCCTGCGTCCGCAGGTCTAGGGCGATGGTGTCGGCGAGGGAGATGGTTTGGGCGAGGGGGATGCTTTCGGCGAGGCGGACGGCGCCGGCGCCGGCGCAGACGGGCCCACCAGAGTGACGCCGTTGACAACCCCGTACGCGGAGAAGTAGGTGTCGTTGTGGATCACGGCGCCGCTGGCGTCGTACACCGTGCGCGTGACGCTGGCATCGAAGCCGTCGTGGGCGTACTCCTTGCGCACGCTCTGGCCCGGGGCCAGGTCGGTCGAGATCTGTGTCGTCTCGGTCGCCGAGCGGAAGTTGCTGGTAATCGGGTCGGACAGGTACACGGATCGGGCACTCGGGACGCTCCAGACCTCGAAGCGGACCGTCCCGACCCCGCCGTAGCCACGGATCAGGATCGGCCACTCGGTGTCGTTGCGGAAGGACATCGATTGGCGCCAGGTCTCGTCCATGTAGACGGTCGCGTCGAGGCCAACCGGGTAGCGGTTGATGTAGTAGTAGTGGTTGAGCCGATCGCCCATCTGCAACCCGGCGCGAAGCGCGGCGTTGAACAGGGTCGTCGACGTGGAGCAGATGCCGCCGCCAATGGCGGTGCCGAAGCTGCGGCCGCCGATGATGACCCCGCCATAGCTGAAGCCCCGCGCCTCGTTGATGGGGCCGATCGATGACCAGAAATCGAACCACTCCCCAGGAGCGAGCACGCGGCCGTCGATGTCCTGCGCCGGGATATTGATGTTGTTCCCGAAGCCGTTGCCCTTGTCCGGCACGTAGTACGTGGTCCAGCCCGAGATCAGCTGCATCTTGGACAGTGCGGCCTGCGCCTTCTCGGTGCTCAGCTCGGGCTGGGTGATGCTGACCGCGAGGCGCGCGTCGGGCGTCCTGCTTCCCTCGCCGCGCTTCTTGAGCGATGCGAGCACGGCCTGCACGCTCTCATCGACGGCCAGCTTACGCCCCGTCTCCGCCGGAATGACGCTGCCAGGTCCGCCGCCGGCCAGCGTGTAGCTCGCATCCTTCGGTTTCCGATCGACCTTTTTCGCCAGCGCCGCGACTGCCGCGGTCAGTTTGGCCTTGTCGAGGCGCGCCGCGTACGGTACGCCGTAGTCGGGGGCAAAGGCGATCCAGCTCGCCACGATCGAGGCCTTGATCGGGAAATGCTCCGCGTCGCTGCCCGAACCGACGACGAGGTCGAGATCGACCGCCATGCGGGTCGCAGCGGCGGCGGCCGCTCGGGCGGCCTGCGTCGTGATGCTGGGCTCGACCGGGGTGGGGGCGATCTCGATCACCACGTTGGCCGGGTCCGGCGTCGCTGCCGCGGAGGCCAGAGTGGCCCGGATCCGGGCCGCTTCAACCTTCAGCCCGGCGTGCCCCGCGCTGACCACGAATGCGCCCTTGCTGGCCACGACCGATGCATCGGCAGGAGCAACGCTGAAGGCGGCGGCAAGTCGTTGCGCGGCCGTATCGATCGCAGCCGCGTCGTACGCGTGCACCGCCACGGGCAGGGATGCATCGGCGAGCAGGCTTCGAACTCGCGACAGGGCGTGCTCAAGCAGCCCGCCGCTCCGTCCGACCGCCCAGGCGGCGTCGAGCATTGCCCCCATCTCGTAGCCTCGCCCGATCTCGGCGAACTGGACAGTCGCCTCATGCTCGCCGGCCGCGATGGTTGCGTGGCCGCTGGTAAGCGACGGTAGCTCGGCGCGCAGGCGCGCTTCGGCCGCCGACCGGTCCAGACCGGCCAGCTGGATCCCACCCACGCTGGTGCGCGGCATGATCGCGGAGCCGTTGGTCGCGGTGACTCCGAACGCGAGGCCAACGAACAGAACCGCGGCGAGCAACGCCGTGCCCGCCAGGCCCATGAGCAGCCCTCGGCGAAATCGGCCGCCGCCAACCGGGAGGGTCAGACGCCGGGGGAGGGTGCCGGTCGTCATCGGACGCCGGGTCGCGATCGGGCGTCGCGGGACGCGACGGCCAGCGATCGCGGCAAGATGTTCATCGATGCCGGCGGGCTTGCCGGCTCCCTCCCTGATGGCTCGGGTTCTTCGTGGGCGGCCAGGCACAGGCGTCGCCAAGGTGATTCTCCACGTTCAGCGTCGATCTGTCGAGCCATCGCTCGGGCGATTGGCCACCGCTGGAGGTCCTGCTATACTTTTGCCCCGGATGCGCTCAGACGACGCGCATCCCTTCGTTTCGAGTCAATCCTTCCCCGATTCAATCCTCCCCGAGGTCCCCACGTGGCAAGAAAGGCTCGCACCTGGAAGGGCGCACGCACGCCATCCGCTCTCAAGCGGGTGCGCCAGACGCTGCGCCGCAGCGCGGTCAACCGCAGCACGCGCAGCGAGGCGAAGACCCTGGTCGGACGCGCCACCAGCATCGCGCTGGGTCGCGCCAGCGGCGACGCCCCCGAGGCGGTTAGCGCGGCGCTGAGCGCCCTCGACAAGGCGGCCGAGAAGGGGATCATCCACCCGAACAATGCCGCGCGGCGAAAGAGCCGGCTGATGGCGAAGGTCAACGCCGCGCACCTGCTCGACAGCGATGCGGTCACCACGGCCGAGGCCCCCAAGCGCAAGACGACCGCCAGCAAGACAGCGCAGCGCAAGAAGGTTGCGACCGCCAAGGCGTCCAAAGCGGCCGCCGCCAAGGCCACCGATCGGCCGCGGACCGCCGCCGGCAAGGCGAAGGTGGCCGTAACACGAGCCTCGCGCGAGTCT
>JALYTG010000240.1 GCA_030854405.1 Chloroflexota bacterium
GTTTGGATAAGCGCCCGGGTCGGAGCCGTCGAAGTCCGCCGGCTTGGTCGTGCTCTCGGGGGCGGGGGCGAGGACGCGCCACTGAACCTGGATCCGCACCGAGTCGACGCCCAATGCCTGCAAGCGGTCGAGGATGTCCGAGCGCCGAGCAGCGCTCTCACCGTTCAGAAGCGAGGGGGTGGGGTCAAGGACGGTGAACTGGTCGCTCGAAGCCGCCGCCCTCGGTGGGGCCGCGATCATCGCCAGCGCAACGGCCAGCGTTGCGGCGAGGGAGACGATGCGGATTGCCGCCGTGGTCGTCTGCCCTTGCTGTGCGCTCATCGAGGCTAAAACCCGTCCGCAAACGAAACGCTTCGGCTGCGCCGCCGCAGGTCGCGGGCCCTGCGCGCCGTGATGTCTAGCACGCGCTGCTCGGCGGTGGCCCTGGCAGTTACCGTACGACGCCATGTCGCGCGCCACGGAGCTGTTCTGGCCCACCCTCAAGGAGGCGCCCGCCGACGCCGAGGCGACCTCGCACAAGCTGATGGCGCGGGCCGGGCTTATCCGCCAGGTCGCGGCGGGCCTGTGGACCTTCCTGCCGGCCGGTTGGCGAGCGCACCGCAAGGTCGAAGGGATCATCCGTGAGGAGATCGACGCGATCGGGGGCCAGGAGATGCTGATGCCGGTCCTGCAGCCGGCCGAGATCTGGAAGCGCACCGGGCGCTACGAGATCGAGGAGCTGCTGAAGCTGGAGGATCGCAAGGGGTCGGAGCTGGTTCTGGCGATGACACATGAGGAGAGCGTGACCTTCCATGTCGCCAACGAGGTCCGCTCCTACCGCGAGCTGCCGAAGATCCTCTACCACTTTCAAACCAAGGAGCGCGACGAGCCGCGGCCGCGCGCGGGAGTCCTGCGCACGCGCGAGTTCCTGATGAAGGACTCCTACAGCTTCGACCGCGACGTCGAGGGATTGGAGCGCAGCTATGCGCGCCACATCGAGGCCTACGACCGCATCTTCGATCGCTGCGGGCTGCGCTGGTATCGGGTCGAGTCCGACGTCGGGATGATGGGAGGCCTGGGCGCCCACGACTACATGGCGCCGTGTGCGGCGGGCGAGAACGAGGTTGCCCTGGCGCCCGGCTATGCGGCCGACATCGAAGTCGCCACCGCCGACCCGCAACCGGTGCAATTGCCGGCGGCGCTTGAGAAACCCAAGGAGGTGGACACCCCCGGCTTGACCACGGTCGAGGAGGTCTCGAACGCGCTCGGGGTGCCGCCCGGTGCGCTGCTGAAGGCGATGCCGGTGGTGGTGAAGGAGCACGGCATGGTGCTGGCGCTCGTGCGCGGGGACCACCGCCTCAACGAGCTGAAGCTGCGCAGCGTCCTCGACGCCGACTTCCGTCCCGCCCATCCGGAGGAGATCGCGGCCGAGCTGGGGCCGGCTGGCTTCGTGGGCCCCGTCGGCGCCAAGCTTCCGGTGATCAAGGACGCCGCGATCCAGGCCGAGGGCTACGTCTGCGGAGCGAACAAGGCCGACGCCCATCTGACCGGCGTCGCGCCCGGACGTGACTTCCCCTTCGAGGAGGCCGACATCCGCCAGGTCGAGGCGGGCGACCTCGCCCCCGGTGGGCATCCGATCGAGATCGAGCGCGCGATTGAGGTCGCCGGCATCTTCAAGCTCGGAACCCGCTACTCCGAACCGCTCGGCGCCACCTATCTCGACGAGGAAGGACGCGAGCAACCGATCGTCATGGGTAGCTATGGGATCGGACCGGCGCGGGTGATCGCCGCGGCGGTCGAGCAGGGCGCCGACGAGAGCGGGATCGTCTGGCCGCGTGCGATCTCGCCGTGGAGCATTCATCTCGTCTCGCTGGCGAAGGCCGACGAGCCCGAGAGGGGGGCGGCCGATCGCCTCTACGAGGAGCTGCGCGATGTCGGTGCCGAGGTGATCTACGACGACCGCGATGCGGGGCCAGGGGAGAAGCTGACCGACGCCGAGCTACTGGGCTGCCCCTTGCGCCTCGTCGTCGGCCGGCGCGGGCTGGCGGAGGGGATGATCGAAGCGCAGGTGCGGCGAAGCGGGGCGGAGCACAAGCTCGCGGTCGGCGAAGCGGCCGCCGGCGCGCGCGAGATTCTCGAGAGCCTGGAGTGAGCGAGCGGGCTCCCTTCGGCAAGGGGCGCTTGCGAAGCCTGCTCGGGCTGGACCGCACCGCACCGGCGCCGCGCGCCACCCGTTCCGGCCAGCCGTTGAACCCGTTCACGATTCCCAACCTGGTCGGCTACGTGAGGCTAGCCAGCATCCCGGTGTTCCTGTACCTCGCATTCGACTCGGGCGATGGCCGTAGCGCCCCGGCCGCGATCCTGTTCTGGCTGATCTCCGCCGGCGACTACCTCGACGGCCTGCTCGCCCGGGTGACCGGACAGTACAGCCGCATGGGAGCGCTGCTGGACCCCGTCGTCGACCGGCTGACGATCCTCTCCGGCGCTGTGGTCTGCTGGCATTTTCACCTGCTGCCACGCTGGGCGCTGGTGGTGCTGGCGGGGCGCGAGCTGGTCACCGTGGCGCTCGCCCAGCTGGCTCTGCGGCGCGGGATCGAGCTCGAGATCAACTGGCTGGGGCGAGCCGCGGTGTTTCCGGTCATGGGCTCGATGTTCTTCGCCATGGTGTTCGCCGGATGGGTCCCGAAGGCGCTGCTGATCGTCGGGCTGATCGCCAGTTTGCTGGCGACGGCGATGTACGCGCGAATGGGGTTTCACGACCTGCGGAGGCCAGGCGACGTTTCGCAACCGCCCGCCCATTCTCCATAAACCTTCAACCCTCACTTGAAGCTTCAGAGATCGCGCATATACTGGCCGACATGGAGGAAACATTTCCGGACCTCGGCGCGCTCGACGACAGCGAGCTGAAGGACCTAATCGAGAGCCTCACAGAGGAAGAGCAGGAGATCTCCTACAGGCGCCGCGTGCTGCACGGCAAGATCGACATTTTGCGCGCCGAGCTGGTCAACAGGCTGCGCCAGAAGCGCGAGCGCGGCGATTCGCTGATCTCCGGCGACGACGTGCGCCAGCTCACCGAGATCCTCGCGGGCAAGGCCCAGAGCCCGGTCAAGCCCAAGGACGCCTCCTAGAGCCGGGGGAGGCCAGTGGCTGTCCACTGCCCCGAATGCGGCTTCGTCAATCCCGAAGGCGCCAACTACTGCCAGAAATGTGGGGCGTATTTGAGCGCCCGCCCGGAGGGCGGCGAGGAGCCGACCACGATGACCTACACGGTCGACGACACCGGCGAGATGCAGCCGGTGGACATCGACGAGGTGGTGGAGCGCGCCGGGGCCGCGCTGGTGATCCGGGCCGGCGGCGGCCGGGCCGGCGAGAGCTTCACGATCGAGGACGACCGGGTGAGCATCGGGCGCAGCCCCGACGCTGGCGTGTTCCTGGACGACGTGACCGTCTCCCGCAACCATGCGTTGCTGGTCAGGCGTCGTGACGGCCTCTACATCGACGACCTCGGCTCGCTCAACGGGACCTACGTGAACCGGCGCCGGATCGAGTCGCATCGGCTCGAGGACGGTGACGAGATTCAGATCGGCAAGTACAAGCTCAGCTACCTGGAGAAATAGATGGCGACCAGGCAAAGGATGCAAGGCGATTCAGA
>JALYTG010000075.1 GCA_030854405.1 Chloroflexota bacterium
TTCAACAGCTGGGTGAAAATCAACGATCCGAACCTCCTCACTGAGGCTGCGCGCGAACGCCCAGAGATCAAGGAATTCCTGGCGGCTCCTTTCAGCGTCAACTACGCGCAGTTCAAGAGCAGCTTTCGCGAGACCGAGTACTTCATCCATAAGCCACATAGAGCGATGGGCGGTAAGGTCGAGGGGATCAAGGGCACGGTGGAAGGGTTCCCGGATGAACCGGACAAGCAGCGGATCGCGACCCTCGTGGTCAACCACGAGCTCACGCTGGCCAGGCACATCACCCGCTCGCTCACGATCGAAGATGGCCACCTGGCCGGCCAGATGATCCACAAGGAGCCGGAGCCGACCCCCTAGGGCCGCCCTGACCGATGCGCTGCCCGAGCTGCGATTCCGCCAACGCCGAGTCCGCTCGCTTCTGCGGCGCATGCGGAGCGCGTCTCACCGCGACCTGTCCGCATTGTCGCGCCGAAGTAACGCCGGGCCTGCGCTTCTGCAACGCCTGCGGCGGACCGATGCCCGAGCTGCCCGGCATCGACGCATCAAGGGAGCAAGTCCCCGATTCCTCGCTTCCCTCCGAGCGTCGCCTTGTCTCGGTCCTCTTCGTCGACCTGGAGAACTTCACGGCGCTCGCCGAGTCGATGGACCCAGAGGACGTACGAGGCCTGCAGTCACGCTACTTCGAGGTGGCCCGCGCGGCGGTTGCGCGCTACGGCGGTACGCTCGAAAAGTTCATCGGCGATGCTGTCATGGCGGTCTGGGGCGCGCCGTCTGCGCACGAGGATGACGGCGAGCGCGCCGTCCGCGCCGGGCTGGAGCTGGTCGCTGCGGTCGCCAAGCTGCGTGGGCCGATGCCGGGCCGCCGGCTGACCGCCAGAGCCGCCGTGGCGACCGGCGAGGCGGCCGTGACCCTTGGCGTCGAGGGGCAGGGGATGGTCGCCGGCGACCTGGTCAATACCGCCGCTCGCCTGCAGGCTATTGCGCCGCCGGACGGGGTCCTGGTCGACGAGACCACCCGGCGGGTCGTGGGCGACGCCGTGACCTTCGACGCTCAGAGCGCGGCAACGCTGAAAGGGAAGAGCAGATCGGTCGCAACGTGGCTCGCCACAGGGCTGGCCGACATCCGGGGTCGCGGTCGTGCGGCCGGTCACTCAGGGAGGTTCGTCGGTCGCCAAGGCGAGCTCGAGGAGCTGGTCGAGCTCTACCAGCGCGCCGTGGCCGATGGTCGGAGTCGGCTCATCTCGGTGCTCGGCATCGCGGGCATCGGCAAGAGCCGCCTCACCTGGGAGCTCGAGCGCCATCTTGACGCGCTGCCTGACCCGGTGGCGCTCCACTTGGGAAGGGCCCCCGCCTACGGCGAGGGCATCACCTTCGCGCCGCTCGCCGAGATGGTGCGCCGCCGGGCCGGCATTTCAGAGGGGACCGAGACTGAGGTGGCCAGGCGGCAGTTGGCGTCGACCCTGGCCGAGCTGGTGTCGGACGACGCCGAACGGCAGTGGATCGAGCCGCGCCTGGCGACGCTGCTCGACCCGGGGTCTCACATTGCCTACGAGCGCGACGAGCTCTTCGCCGCCTGGCGCCGCTTCTTCGAGCGTGTGTCGGAGTGGGCGCCCGCGCTCCTCGTCTTCGAAGACCTGCAATGGGCAGATCCGGCCCTCCTCGACTTCATCGACTACCTCGCCACCTGGTCCCGCGGTCATCCGATCCTGATCGTTGCGCTCGCACGGCCCGAGCTGCTGGATCGACGGCCGACCTGGGGAGCCGGCCAGCGCAGCTTCACCGCCATCCACCTCGAGCGGCTTGGGGACGAGGCGATGGCAGACCTGCTGGTGGGCCTGGCCCCTGGCATGCCGGATGCCGCGATCCGGCACATCCTGGATCGGGCGGGCGGCGTGCCGCTCTATGGGGTCGAGGTGGTGCGCGTGCTGGTCGATCGAGGGCAGGTGGTCGTCCAGGATGGCCGCTTCGAGCTCCTCGAACCGATCGATCGCATCCAGATCCCCGAAACCCTGCACGCGCTCATCTCGGCCAGGATCGACGCGCTACCGCCGGCCGAGCGCGGACTGCTCCTCTCGGCTGCAGCGCTGGGCCGTCGGTTTCATCCCGACGCCCTGGCAGCGATCAGCGGCCTGGAGCCCGGAGAGGCGCGGGAGCGCATGGCGGGGCTCGTTCGCCGTGAGCTGCTCGCCGTCGATGATGAGCTGCGGTCGCCCGGCCACGGCCAACTCTCATTTATCCAGGACGTGGTCCGCGAAGTCGCCTATCGCACGCTCTCCCGGCGGGAGCGGCGCGCACTGCACCTCGCCGCGGCCGACCACTTGGAGTCGCTTCGCGAAGAAGACCTGGTCGAGGCGATCGCCGAGCACCTCGTCGAGGCGCACCATGCCTCTCCCGACCATCTCGAGGCGCCGGCGGTCGCCGTGCGTGCGGTCCGGGCGCTTCGCCAGGCAGCCCAGCGGGCGCTCGCTCTTCACGCGCCGGCTCGGGCCCTCACCCACCTTGAGCGGGCGCTGGAGCTGGTTGCGGACGATGAGACTCGCGCCACGCTGTGGGAGGAAGGAGCCGTTGCCGCCCGCGCCGTACCGCGTTTTGAGGTCGCCGAGGAGCTCCTCCGGCACCTGATCGCGTCGCGGACCGCCAACAGCGAGCGTGCCAAGGCGGCCCGCGCCCGCGCGTTGCTCGCGAGCCTCCTGCTCGCGACCGAGCGCCATGGCTCGGCGCTCGGCGACCTGGAGGCCGCGCTCGAGGGGATCGCCGACCTCGCCTCGGACCCCGCCAGCGTTGAGCTGAGCGGCCAGCTGGCGCGCGCGCACGTGTTGGTCGGCGACAACGAGCAGGCGCTCGACTGGGCGAATCGCACCCTCGAGGCAGCCGAGCAGGTTGGGTCCAGCGCGGTGGCGATCGACGCATTGACCACTCGCGGGACGGCCCAAATGCGGCTTGGCAACGAGGCCGCCGGCCTGGCGGATCTTCAACGCGCAATCGCCCAGGCGCAGGGGCAGGGAGTCATCAGCGCAGAGCTCCGTGCCAGAAACAACCTGGCCTGGCTGGTGGTCACGGACGATCCGCATGCCACGATGGACTCCGCGAGACTGGGAATGGAGCTGGCCACGCGAATGGGGGTCGGCGATATGGCCGTCCAGTTCGCCGAGGTGGCGTGCGCGGTGGCGGTCGACACCGGCGACTGGGATTGGGCGCTCGCCACCCTTGTCGAGCTTCACGATCAACCGCAGGCCCCCGCGCACCGGATCCAGTTCGCCGCTACCGAGGCGACCCTCCGCGCGCTGCGTGGCGAGCCGGAGGCGGCGGCGGTCCTCGAGGCCCTGGAGCCGCTCGATCCTGAAACCGATCCCCAGATCCTGGCGGCCATCGACCTCGCCGCGGCATGGATCGCCTTCCTCGACCGCCGCCTGGAGGACGCACGACGGTTGGCCGAAGTGGCTGCAGCTCGTTCCCTGGGAGCGGAGCAGCACGCTGCCTTCGCCCTCGCCACGCGCGCCAGCCTCTGGCTGCGGGATCCCGACCGGGCGGCGGAACAGCTGGCGGCGATCGGTCGCTTGCGTACGCGTGGGCGCGCCGTCGACGCCATCAGGGACACGCTGCATGCAGGGATGTCGGCGCTCATGGCTCATGCCGATGCAGAGGCCGGCTATCGCCAGGCGGCCGATCGCCTGCGGGCCCTTGATCTTCCGCTCCAGGTAGGCATCTGCCTGCTCGAACGCGAGACCTTCCTGCCGACCGCCGACGGCTCCGGCAGCCGCGAGGCGGCCAGCGCCTTCGAACGGATCGGCGCGCGCGCGCTCCTCGCCGGTCTGCGGGAGCCAACTCGCCGCCCGTAGCCAAAGGCCTCGCTGGCGCCCGACGACCGATCGCGATTCGAAGGCCAGCCATCCCCTCAGGCCGAGGTGACCTGCTCGGCGGGCATGGGTTCAAGGCTGGACGCCGCGTGATCGGCCTGGCGAGGGACGGCGCCTCCAGGCTCGACCCTGCCGTCTCGGTCGAAGAAGACCCGCAGCCAGACCTCGACGTTGATCGCGCGCCAGAAGAAGAGCGATTCGACCGCGCGGCCGTCGAGCGCATCGCGGAAGGCGGCGAGGACCGCAGGGCCGTCCCAGTACGGCCGCGAGGCAAAGGAGGGTGAGCCGACCAGCTCCTCGAAGAAGGCGCGCTGCGCGCGGATCCAGCGCATCTCGGGGGTCGTGAACCCGACCTTCCAGCGACGGAGGCGGATCTTCTCGGGGAGCAGCCCCTTCATCGCGTCGCGGAAGATGGCCCGGCTCCAGCCGTTGTGGATGATTGCCTCGGGCGGGAGGGACAGGACGTGGTCGACCAGCTCCTGGTCCAGAAACGGAACTCTCGACTCGACCGAGTGGGCCATCGAGTTGCGGTCGTCGTAGCGGAGGAGTGAAGGCAGGCTGTAGACGGTCAGGTCTTGCACGAGTCGGAGCTTGAGATCGTCATTCACCCGATGGTCGGCCGGCCGCCGAACGCGTCGTCGGAACTCCGGCCGCAGCAGTGAGCGCACGCCCAAAGCACTCCGTGGCTCCCCGAAGCGGCGCCGCAGCATCGGCCACAGAATGTCGCGTGCTCGCCAGCCCTCGCGCGCGACGGTGATGAACCGCCGCCGTCGAAGGAGCTCGCGCAGGTACACGAAGTGGTACGGGATGTAGCCCGCCAGCAGCTCGTCGCCGCCCTGCCCGTCGAGCAGCACCTTGACCTTGCTGGCGGCGAGGCGCATCACGCACCACTGGGCATAAGGCCCGGTGGAGACCATAGGCTCGTCGCAATACCACACGACCCGTGGCAGCTCCTGGATGAACTCCGCGGATGACGGCCACACGTAGTTACCCTCCGCGTCGGTCGCCCCGAGGACGAGGGCGATGTACTCGCGCTCGTCGATGGGGTCGTTGTCGAAGACCGCGCTGAATGTCTTCAGCCGCTCTCCCATCGAGGCCGCGTCCGGAATATGGGCAGCCAGCTGCTGGTTCATGATGCACACGATCGACGAGGAGTCGAGGCCGCCTGAGAGGCAGGTGCCAACAGGCACGTCGGCCACCAGGCGCCGCTGCACCGAGCGCTCGAAGAGTTCGCGGAACCGCGCCGGCGAGGGATCGCCGGACGTTGACAGCCGCGGCTGCCAGTAGGCCTCTTCGCGCAGCTCGCCACCCTCGACTACGGCAAAAGAGGCCGGCGCCAGCTGGTGGATCCCAGTGAAGAACGTATCGCTGTCGTGGTCGTGCAGCCCCGCGATCAGGTACTCGTAGATCCGCTGCTCGTTCGGCTCCGGCCTGACCGATGAATCCTGGAGCAGCCCCTTGATCTCGCTGCTGAACAGCAGACGCCCGCCGGAGCGCGTCCAGTAGAGCGGCTTGATACCGAAGTGGTCGCGGCACAGGACGAGACGCGGAGTGGACCGGCGCTGGTCGAGGATCGCCAGGCCCCACATCCCGTTCAAGCGGGCGAAGGCATCGGTCCCCCAGGCCTCGTAGGCGCGCAGCACGACCTCGGTGTCCGAATCGGTCTCAAAGGTGGAGCCGCTCGACACGAGCTCGGCGCGCAGCTCTCGGTAGTTGTAGACCTCACCGTTGTAGACGATATGGACCTTGCCGTCCGGGCTGTGCATCGGCTGGTGGCCATGGGCCAGGTCGATGATCGAGAGGCGGCGGCTGCCGAGGCTCGCGGCCAGCGCCTCGAATTGGCCGGAGTCGTCCGGGCCCCGATGGCAGATCACCTCTGTCATCGCCGTCAGGAGGCGCTCGTCGGGCGCCCCCCAGAAGCCGCTGATGCCACACACCCTGGGATCATGCGGGCGCGCGCGCGGGCTTGGCAAATGGACCGATGCTGGCCGGTCGCTTCAGCCGTTGCGTCGTCCGAAGCGCCGCCGGACCATCTCACGCAGCTGGCCCAGCTCGGGGCTATGCAGCGCGCGGGCGACCAGGAGGTAGATGGCGAGCCCGGCGACCGACAGCACGAAGAGGACTGCGATGCGGCCGAGCGCGCTCTCCAGCAGCCCGGCGAAGGCCGAATGCACCACCTGAAGCCCGCCGAGCATCAGCAGAGCGGCCGCTCCGGCAGCCAGCCCGGCACGGAGGACGGACCGCCCGATCGATGCGCCCTCGATCGAATGAATGCGGTTGCGGAGCGCCCAGAGCAGCCCGATCGCCTCCGCGGTCGCAGTGATCGAGAATGCCAGGGCGAGGCCGCCGATCCCCATCGGTCCTACCAGCCAGACCATGAGCGGGACGTTGAAGACGACCGCCAGGATCGCCCAGAGCACCGGCGTGCGAGTCTCGTGCATCGCGTAGAAGGCGCGCACCAGGACATGGACCGCCGAGTTGGCCGCCAGCCCGATCGCGAAGAAGAGGAGGGCGCCGGCGGTCCGCGACGCCGCGCGCGCATCGAAGAGGCCGTACTGGAAGAAGACCCCGGTGATCGGCTCGGCCAGCACGATCATGATCGCGGTGATCGGGAGCGCGATGAAGACGATCACGCGCAGGCTGCCCGCCACCTGGCGGCGGATCTCGCTCAGCCTCCCGAGCGCCGCATCGCGAGAGAGGGTCGGGAAAAGGGCGACGGCGATGCTGACGCCAACCACCCCGGCGGGAATCTGCGACAGCTGGAAGGCATAGTTGTAGGCCGCCACGCTCCCCTCCGCCAGGCCGCTGGCCAGCACCGTGGATACGATCAGATTGATCTGTCCGGCGGCGAGCCCCAGCGTCCTTGGCCCGGTAAGCAGCGCAACGCGGCGCACGCCCGGATGACCGAGCCCCAATGTCAGGTCGTAGCGTTGCCCGACCGCAGCCAGGCTCGGCAGCTGGATCGCCAGGTGCAGCAGGGAGCCGACAGCCACGCCTACCGCCAGCGCCTCGACGCCGAGGATCGGCGCGACGAAGATGGCGGCGAAGATGATCGATAGGTTGTAGACGAGCGGCGCCATGGCCGGCACCGCCCAGCGGTCGTACGTGTTGAGAATCCCGGTGACGACCGCGCCAAGGCCGATGAAGATTGGGCTCAGCAGCATGATCCGCGTCAGGCGCACCGTCAGATCGGTCGTGGGCGCATCGAAGCCGGGGGCCACGACGGGAACCAGGACCGGCGCGAAGACGGCCACTACGACCGCCAGCGCCGCCAGTGCGAGGACGAGGATATTGACCACGCTGCTCGCCACGCGCCAGGCCTCGTCGTCCTGGTCCCGCGCCCGATAGCTGACGAACACCGGCACCAGCGCGGTGAAGAGCGCACCGGCGACCACCAGCTGAAAGATGGCGTCGGGGATCAGAAAGGCGGCAAAGTACGCGTCGAGCTTCTCGGATGCGCCGAACTGCGATCCGATCACCACCAGGCGCACCCAGCCGAGGATTCGGCTGGCAACCGCGGTGACCGCCAGGATCAGGCTGGCGTCGAGCAGGATCTGGCCGGCCGATCGCCCGGGGCTTGGGCTCGGAGCCTCGGTCGGCGCCGCTCCGCCGGCCGCGTCGAACTCAGTCATGCGTGATTCGGCCAGCGCTCCGGCTCGGCCGCCGAGGTACCGATCGTGTACGAGTCACCGAGTGCCACGTACCGCAAGCCACCCTCCTGACCGATCCTCCAAGGGCCCGATGATCACCGTACGCGGCAGCGAGGGCATCCGGTCGCCCACTTTCGCACACAATCCGCCCCGTGTTCCTGACCGGCACCCTGCTCAACATCGCCACAGTGCTGATCGGCACCACGGCGGGCCTCCTGCTCGGGGCCCGGATGCCCAGGCCGATGCAGGAGAGTCTCACGACGGGCCTTGGCCTCTTCACGATTCTGATCGGCCTCTCGATGGCGCTGCGCATCTTCACCGATCCGGCGGCGCGCCCCGGCGACTATTTCGCCGTGCTCGCCGCGCTGCTGCTGGGCGTCGCCCTGGGCGAGCTGCTGCGCCTGCACGATGGGTTGGAGGCGCTCGGCGGCTGGTTTCAGCGGCGCCTGTCGCGCGGCGATCGGCCGTCGCGCATAAGCGAGGGATTTGTCACCGCCTCGCTCGTCTTCTGCGTAGGCCCGTTGACGATCCTCGGTTCGCTCGAAAACGGCCTGCGCGGCGACGTCACGCTGCTGGCGGTCAAATCCCTGCTCGACGGGGTCGGCTCCATCGCCTTCGCGGCCGCCCTCGGCCCGGGCGTCTATCTGTCGGCGCTGACGATCCTGGTCGTGCAGGGCGGGATCGCGGCCGGCGCCTTCCTCCTGCGCGACGTCATGGACCCTGCGACGATCCTGGCCGTGTCCGCCGCCGGAGGGCTGATCCTGCTGGGGGTGGGCCTTCGGCTGCTCGAGCTCAAGACCGTCCGCGTCGCGAACTTCCTGCCCGCGCTCGTCCTGGCCCCCCTCTTCATCCGCGTTGCCGACGCCGTCCGCGCGCTGCTGAGCTGACCGTCGCCCGCCGCGTCAGGCGAGTCGGAACGCTGGCCGCACCTCGCCCGACGGCTCCCCTCGCGGATCGACGATCGGGGGAGATGCGTACTCACGAAGGCGGTCGGGCATCTCCACCACCAGCCCCAGCTGCCGCAGGGCCTCGACCGATACGACATCGCCCGCCCGGCGCCCCAGATTGCCATCCTCGATCATGGCCGCGATGCCGAGCGGAGCGTCCGCGGTCGCGCCTCTGAGCAGGCCCATGGCCAACACCCCTTCGGCGCCGCCCTTCGAGACGATCTGGCCCGGGTAAGAGCGCATCAGGGCTGTGTCGATTCGGCGCCGCTCGCCGGCAACCAGCTCCGGGTGCTCGAGCATCGCGTCCCGAATGCGGGTGAGCGCTGCGCGCAGCGGCGGATCAGCGACCGCAGAGGGATCGGCCAGTCGCGCGAACGCCAGCGCCAGGCCCTTGAGCGGCATGCCGAACGTGACGACGCCGCAGCCATCGGTCGCTGTCTCGATCTGCTCGAGAGGGATGTCGGAGAGGGCGGACACGGTCTCCAGTGCCAGGCGCTGGACCGGATGATCAGAGTGCCAGTAGGTCTCGATCGGCCAACCCGAGGCCTTGGCGAAGATGACCATGCCCGTGTGCTTGCCGCTGCAGTTGTGGCGCAGCGCGGTTGGCTGCTCGCCGTCTCGAATCAGGCGCTGAGCGGTCTCAACGTCGAACGGCGGATGGATACCGCATTGCAGCGCCGACGACGGCACGCCGGCCGTGCGCAGGATGGCCTGGACCGTACGGACATGCCGATCCTCACCTGCATGCGACGCGGCCATGATGGCGAGTGCATCGGTTCCGAGCCTGTAGTCGTCGAAACGACCCGAGGCGACGAACGCCGCCAGCTGAAAAGGCTTGGCGGAGGAGCGCAGGAAGATGAACTCGTCGGGCGATCCAACCGACGCTACCGACTGGCCCGAGGGTGTGACGACCGCGATCGAGCCACGGTGGCGCGATTCGACGCGGTCGCCGCGGGTAACCTCGACCAGGACCGCGGGCGCGCTGCGGCTTACTGGCCGCCGCCTGTATTGGATGGCTGGCGCTCGCCGGAGGCCTCGCGGTCTTTATTTCCGAAGATGCTCCCCTGGCCACCGGACGGCGCACCTGCGCCTGCCGGCTGTGGCGATCGCGGAGGCACCGGGGCCGGCTCGCCGCCGCGCTGCTCGCCGCGCTGCCCCGGTGTGCCCTGTCCCTGCGGAGCCGGCGGTCGCGGGCCAGCCTCGCGGCTCATCGTCACGGAGCCTTCCCAGTGGGCGCCCTCCTTGACGACGAGAACCTGGGTCTTCACCGTCCCCTTGACGCGACCGGTGGACCCGATCTCGAAGCGCCCGCCGCAGTCGACGTCGCCTTCGTAATCGCCGTTCACGATCACGTTGTGAGCCTTGATCGCACTGCGCACTTTGGCCTGCGGGCTGATGATCAGCGTCCCCTGGCACTCGATCTCGCCCTGTGCCTCTCCCTCGATTCGCAGATCTCGGTCGGACACGTACTTGCCATTGAAGCGCGCATGCGGATCGATGACGCTCTCGTTGCCGCGCTCATCGCGGCGGAACTCGCTTGGTGACTGGGCCACATCGACCTCGCTCGTGAGACTATC
>JALYTG010000076.1 GCA_030854405.1 Chloroflexota bacterium
GCTCAGACGCGACTCAGCGGACCTACTGGCCGGCGCCGTGGCGCGTAGCGCAACCGCGGAGACCTGGTCGCCACCGAAGCAGACCAGCACGGTCGACCGCAGTCTCACCGCAGTAGCCGACACAGATGATGCGGTGAAACTCTGCTGAAGAGGCTCGACTTGAAAGCGCTCGCCCTCGTCCTGGCGGTCATCGCCCTGATTGCGATTGCCGGAAGTCCCGTCGTGGGTCTTGCGGTCGGCATCGTGGTTGGGATCCTCGTCTTGCAGTTCGACGCGCTCACCGCGCGCGTTCGAGCGCTCGAGGCAAGCCTGGGTGCGGCACAAACGGGCCGAGCCCCATCCGTCGATGAGGCCGCCCCGCCGGCCCCGCCGCCCGCCATGGCACCGATCCCAGCACCGGCCCCCGCAGGTCCGCTCTACTGGGGCCAGCAGAAGGCAGAGCCCACCGAGCGCAGGGGGGAGGCGAGAAGCGGCTGGTGGAGCGACTGGAAGCTTCCCGCCCTCGGTGAGCTCGAGAGCCTCGTCGCCGGGCGTGGCCTGGCGATCGTTGGTGGGGTCGCGCTCACGCTCGGCATCCTCTTCTTCCTGGGCCTCGCCTTCAGCCGGGGCTGGATCGGGCCGGAGGAACGCGTCGTCATCGGTTTGGTGGCTGGAGCGCTGATCTTCGGACTGGGCGGCTGGATCCTGCTGCGCGGTCGCCAGATCGTTGCGCACGTGCTGGTTGCTGTTGGTCTTGCGGCGCTGACGGTGTCGCTCTTCGCGGCGACGCAGCTGTACGGATTCATTCCCGGTGAGCTGGGCGTCGGTGCAGCCCTGGCAGTCGCAGCCATCACGGCGCTGCTCGCCATCCGCGGCAACTCGCAGACGATCGCGGGGTTCGGGCTGGTGGCCGTGCTCGCCGCGCCACCGGTGATGGGCGCGTCGCCGACTCTGCTGACGATCGCCTTCCTGGGTGTTGCGCTGGCGGGCACGACGGCGATCGCGCTCTTCCGCTCGTGGCGTTGGCTGCCGCCGGTCGCCTTCCTGCTGGCCGCGCCGCAGTTCGCGAGCTACCTCCAGGGGTCACCGATGCTGGCGATCGCGCTCCCCGCCCTCGGCATCTTCTGGCTGCTGCATGCCCTCGCCGCCGGCGGTGAGGAGCTCCGCGTGCTACGAGGCCGGCTCAGCGAGACCTCGGCGACCCTGCTGGTGGCCAACGCCGCATTCGTGACGTGGGCGGGATTCGAGCTGCTCGACGGTCCGCTCGAGCCGGTCCGCGGGGTGTTCCTGCTCGCCGTCACCGCCGCACACCTCCTTCTCGCGCTGCCCTTCCTCCTGCGTGATGACCGCCATCCGTTTGGCATGCTCGCCTTCGGCACCGGGATCGCGGCCCTGACGCTTGCGGCTCCCATTCAGCTTGGCGCTTCCATCGTTCCGATGGCATGGGCTGCCGAGGCGGTGGCCCTCACCTGGATCTTTGTCGAGCGCCGGCACGGCTACAGCGGCATCGCGGCCGTCGTGCTGGGCGCACTGGCGGCCGCGCACACCCTCGTTTTCGAGTACCCGATCGATTTGAGCCCGGCGCTCCTGGGCGGCATCCCATTCCTGAACGCGGAGGGAGCGGCACTCGGCTTCGTCCTCGCTGCCGCGGCCGCGGCGATCTGGCTCGTCCCATCGCGCCCGACGCGCGTCGCGATTGCCGCCTCGGCCGGGGCGTTGGTCGTGCTCGCTGCCCGGTTCGAGCTCGATGGCGCGACCCTTGTCGCCTTCCTTACCCTCGCCGCCGTCGCGTGCCTGCTCGTTCAAAAGCGCCTGCTGAACATCTCGCTGCGCACGCAGACCCCGCGCCTGGGTCTGACCCAAGTGGGCGAGAGGGCGCTCTTCGTCACGGCCGGGCTCGCCATCGTGCACGTGTCTCTCACGACGCTCGCCGACCAGCTTCCCCCCCCAGCCTTCCTCGACGGCCTCAGGGCGTGGGCGACCCTGCCGTCGGTACCGTTCGTGAATGAGGCGACCCTTGTCGCGGCGATCCTGATTGCCGGCGCGCTGAGCGTGGCGCTCATCATTCCCGGCCGGACCTGGCGCTCATCCAGCGTGCTCGTTGCTGCGGGCGTACTCGCCTATCTCGTCCCATCGCAGGCCGGGCCGGCGGTGAGCGTCGCCGTGTGGTCGCTCCTGGGGGTCGTCCTATTCCTGTACGTCGCGGGCTGGACCCCGCAACTACGGTTCGCGCCACACGCGTTCATCGGGGCGGCGGTGCTGGAAGCTCTGGGCGTGGTCGCTTCCCCCGACCGACTCATCGTGCAGGCCACGCCCTTCCCCGAGGCCGCGCTCTTCAACGGAGCGACCCTCGCGGTGGCGGCGCTCACGATCGCTTTCGCCATCCGGGCCCGGCTGGAGCCACGCGACCGCGAGGGGATGGCTTCAGCCGGGCTGGCCGCCGTGTTCGGCGTATACCTTGTCTCGATCGCGACGGTCGACCTTTTCCAGGTCCGCCTGGGGGGACCGATCGCGCTCGAGGAGCTTCAGAAGCAGGCACAGGTGGCGCTCAGCGTGGTGTGGGCAATCATCGGCGTCGCAGCCATGGTCTTCGGCCTGGCTCGACAGTTGACGCCGGCACGGATCTTCGGGCTCGCCCTGCTGGGCCTGGTGACGCTGAAGGTCTTCATTGTCGACCTGGCTGCCCTGGACGTGGCCTACCGAGTCCTCTCGTTCGGGGCGCTCGGCGTCCTCCTGCTCGGCGCGGCCTACCTCTACTCGCGCTTCCAGCCGGCACCGGAGACCGTCAAACACTAGCCGGCAGCGGTGCTGTGCGAGTCGCCGCGGAGCAGCGCCAAGCCTCTGGCAGGGGGCTTATTCGTCAACCGATGCGGTTACGAATTAACGTCACACGCCGGGGCTCCGCCCTTGCGGCGCTGCGCTGAGCGCATTTGCTTGAGGGAGCAGCACGGCATAGAGCGCGGAACTGGCCGGCGCTGGCACCCCTGCGCGTTCGGCCCGACGAACAAGCTCGCCGAGGAGCGCCTCAAGCTCCATGCGCCGTCCGGCGACCAAATCGTCGTGCAGCGATGAGTAGAGGCTCGCATCGAGATTCGTAGCCAGCGCCAGCTGGCCTTCAGCAACATCGTCCGGCAGCGGCACGCCCTCGGCACGCCCGGTGCTCACGGCTTCCTCCAGGACGTCGCGGAAGAGTTCCCACGTCCGCGGCGATTCGCGCACCGCACCAATCGGCTGACGGGTAGCCGCGGTCAGGCCCGCCTGAGCGCAGATGAACGCATACTTCGACCAGAGCGCGACTCGAATGTCGGGGATCAGATCGGCATCGATGCCCGACCTCTGACAGGCTGCCAGAAACGCTTCCAATCGCGATGTGCGTCGACCGTCGATCTCGCCGAAGAGGATCCGGGCCGGGCCACCGGTGTGGCGGATGATGCCCGGCTCGGCGATCCCAGCAAAGATGTAGGCCACCCCGCCCGCCACGTGCTCCCATCCGATCCTGCTGGCGAGCTTCTCGTCATTGTCGATCCCATTCTGGAGCGAGATGACGGCCGTCTCGGGCCCGAGCAAGGACGGGAGCGATGCCGCGGCGGTTTCGGTGTCGTACGACTTGACGGTGAACAGCACGACCTGCGAAGGGCCGATGCTGGCCGGCTCATCGGTCGCATGCGTCTCGGTTGGTTTCAGTGCGAAGTCCCCGAACACGCTTCGTATTTGGAGGCCGCCCTCTCGCATCGCGGCAAGGTGCGCTCCTCTGGCGATGAAGTGCACGTCGTGTCCACCCTGGGCGAGCCGCGCGCCGAAGTAACCGCCGAGGCCGCCCGTACCCACCACAGCGACTTTCATCCCGCGCCCAACTCTTGGGTCATTGGTCGCGTCAGCCGTCGGATGCGGCAACGGGGAGGCTGGCGGCGGGTACCGACACGGGATCTGGCGGGATTTCGTGCGAGCCATTCGTCGCGGACTCCCACGAAACAGGCTCGCGCGACGCCCCATTTACGACGAGGCGGAAGATATCGGGGCGGGCGTAATGACCAACGACATCGAGGTCGAACTTTCCGCGCGCGATCTCGTCGAGATCGAGGTCCGCCGTCAGCAAGGCGTCCCCGTCCCTGGCTGGGCCGGCAAGCACCTGGCCTCGCGGGTCGACGATGCAGCTTCCGCCGTTGATCAGGATGGCTTCGCGGCCGGTGGTCTGGACCGGGTAATCATCGGGATAGTCCGAGCGCCGCGTGAACTGATTCGCAGAGAGCACGAAGCAACGCCCCTCGAGAGCGATGTGGCGCATCGTCGGGAGCCATGTCTCGCGGTCGTCGACCGTCGGGGCGCAATAGATCTCGATCCCCTGGGCGTACATCGCGAGCCGGAGCTGGGGCATGTAGTTCTCCCAGCAGATGACCGCCCCGATACTG
The DNA here is from genome assembly GCA_030854405.1 of Chloroflexota bacterium. Next base: position 4,389 of record JALYTG010000076.1, read on the forward strand.
CCGAGCGGCGTCGGTACCACCCCTAGCGTCGAGCCGTCTCCGAACCCCCAGATGAGTCGCTCCGAGCCGGTCGGCATGAGCTTTCGGTGCTTGCCGAGCAAGCGGCCATCAGGACCGACGAACACCACCGTGCAGTAGAGGGTGCCACCAGCCCGTTCGATGACACCGACGACAAGGTGTACTGAGCTCGCCCGCGCAATCCGTCCCAGCCGCTCAATCGCGGGCCCGGGGATGTCGACGCCGCTTTCGTGGTAGCGCCGGAACCACTCGCGACCCTCTTGCGACCTGTTGCCGACGACGGCCCCAAAGTCGGCGCCCTTCGGGTAGCCCGATATGAATGCTTCGGGAAAGACGACGAGCTCCGCGCGGTCAGCTGCCGCCTCGGCGGTGAGGTGCTCGACGCGGTCGAGGGTCTGCTCGCGGTCGAACGCGACCGGAGCAGCCTGAACAACAGTTGCACGGACGACGCGGCTCACAGGACCTCGGGGTTCATCGCGGGCTCCTCCCATGAGCCTATCGGGCACTGTCAACATCGCAGCCGCGCCAGATCAGGCTGGCGCCACGACCGTCAGACCCGCCCATCGAGCGGCATCGGCGAGGCGGACGTCATATGTGACCAGGGCGTCCACCTGATCCGCAACCATCAGCGCCGATACAAGATGAATCGCGTCCAGAGTGCGCAGCATCGCCGGCTCAACCACCGCAGCACGGGCAGCAACATCGGCGTCGAGCTCGATGATCTCCACGCCCAAGAATGCCTCCGCGATCGGTGCGCCGCTCACCCCGGCGCGCAAGATGGCTCGGGCAACCTCGACCTGCGCGACCAGGCTCGCGAACCGCCGCGGATGAGCCTCCAGGAACGAACGCAACGCCATGGACTCACTCTCGGTGACGACCAGCTTGACGAGCGCCGAAGCGTCCAGATAGACCGCCGCTACCAGCGCTCCTCCTCCCGCATCTCGCGCAGGATTTCAGAGACGGGTTTGCCCTTCAGCGCGGGGAGCGGCTTCACCGCTAGCAGATCCCGCGTTGCGGGCGAGATCCGTCCCTCTGCCACCATGCGTTCGTAGGTCGACATCGGTCTATCCGCCAGTGGCGACAGGCGAGCCACCGGCTCACCACGTTCGGTCACCTCGTAGTTGCGACCCTCTTCGCGCACACGCTTGACGTAGACCGATAGGTTCTGGCGCAGCTCGCGGATCCCCACGCGCTCGGGCTTCGGTCGTCTGTCGCTCATGACGCACAAGTGTAGCACAACCGCCTTTTGTAACCGATTCGGTAACGAATCGGCCCAGGGGCGATGCTGCTGATGTCACGAAATCGAAAGGGGCTCTGGCCTAAGGTCGCCTCGGCACCGTTGTCCACAGCATCGACGAAGTACCCATTGGCCTCGAGCCCGCGGGTGAGCACGGCGCGGAGCCGGGGACCGTCGCTTCGGAATGATCCGGCCAGCGCATGTCGAGCGGTTCGAGCTCCTGCCCTGAGGAGGCGTGGTACGCCGTGCTACAGTGAGCCACATGGCTGCGCGATCGACCCGACAGCATCGGTCCTTCCGCTTCTCCGAGGCCACGCTGAGCCGACTGGAGGCGCGCGCCCATGAGATTCGCGAGACCCGTACCGGCCTCGCGGAGCGCTACGTGGAGGAGGGCCTGCGCATGGACGAGCACCCGGGTATCGGTTTCGTCGACGGCCCCGCAGGTCGGAGAGCGGTCGTCGTGGGAACGGGTCTGGACGTGTGGGAGATGGTGGGGACCATTCGGCAGCAGCCGGCCGGTTCGGCGGAAGCCGCGGCCCGATACCTCGAGGTGCCAGTGCGCGCCGTCCGGGCCGCCGTGCGCTATTACGCCGCCTTCCCCGCCGAGATCGATGACCTGCTTCATCGCCAGGACGCCATCGCCGAGCGAGAAGAGGCTGCGGCGAAGCGCGAGCGGGCCATCCTGCGGTGAGGCTCCTGCTGGACGAGCATTTCTCGCCGGAGATCGCTCGCCAGCTGCGGGACCGCGGGCACGACGTTATCGCCGCCCGCGACGGCGCGGAACTGCACGGCCTCGCCGACCGAGATCTCCTGGGTATGGCAACGACCGAGCGGAGGGCGATCGTGACGGAGAACGTGGTCGACTTCGTGGAACTGCATCGGTCATCCGTCGTCTCCGGGACGGATCATTACGGCCTGGTCTTCACGTCGCCGCGAGGCTTCCCGCGTACGCGTCGGGCGATCTGGCGGCTCGTGCGAGCGCTCGGCGTGCTGTGCGCGGCACGGCCGGCCGACGATGCGCTGCGGGGCCAGACGTGGTGGCTGGCGCAGGGCGACTCGTCCGGCCGGACCGCGTCTGACGCTTAGAGAGCTAGAGATCGAGCGACTCGAAGTTCCGGGCCTGGTCGCAGTCCCCGCAGATCCAGGCGCTGCCGTCTCGCGCCGGCGGCAGGCCGTCCGACCAGAGATCTCGGCCGCAAATGGCGCAGCGCTCCCGCAGGTCCGGCTCGGTGGCCGGATCCTCGTACGGGTTGCGGTGGGGACTTTCGGGCGGCGGCATCGGTCTCCTTCTTGGCTCAGGATCTCGCCTCAACGCATGATTTCGCGAACACGATGAGCTCGTCGCACTCGGCCCTGGTCCAGCCGACCTCGGGATCGGGCATGACCAAGAGTGTTGGAGCGACCCGGCTCTTGGCCCACTCGCCGGCATCGGGGCCGGGGTTGTCGTCGAGCCAGGCGGCCGCCCGGTCTTCGACGAACCGACGCACTGCGGGGAGTTTCCATGTCCAGCCGTCGTCGGTAAGGTCTGGAAATGACATGAAGGGAAGGCCGGCCGGAGCGTCGATGATGGGCGCAATCAGCGCATCGGCCTCCGCCTCCCACGTCGTAACCCAGGCGAGCTCGAAGTGATCGGCGAGCTCGCGAAGCCACTCGCCATGCCGTTGGGATAGCAGGACACGCTGGCCGCCAACATCGTGGGAAGCGTAACCCTCGGGCATTGGACTACGAGGACGCATGGAGGGATTCAGGACGCCATCCACGTCGATCAGAAGCAGCGGTTTCTTCATAGCACCAGCACGTTGTCACAGTTAGGCAGTGCGATCCTCACATGGGTGGCCTTGGAAGCTCAACGGCGGGTCTGGGGTCGTTCAATGACACCCTACGGGTCGAGCGCGTCGAAGTTGCGCGCTTTGGTCGCAGTCTCGCAAATCCAGGCGTTCCCGTCCCGCGCCGGTGGCAGGCCGTCCGACCAGAGATCTCAGCCGCAAATGGCGCAGTGCTCTATGAGGTCCGGCGCGGTGGCTGGATCCTCATACGAGTCGCGGTGGGGACGTTCGAGCGGTGGCATCCGGCACAGTATCGGCCCAGCTCGCGACAGCAGTCTGTCGCGACACGCGAGGTGTCGGGCAAGCATGCAACGATGCTCCTGTGCCTAGGCTGCGCAGCCGACATCGCCTGTGGTCGTTCAGACTCCGCCGACTCTCTGGAGGAGGCGTAGGACGGCCCGACGAACGTACTAAGGAATTTCAGGCCGCGTGCCTACAGCATGCAGCCGTGGTTGTATCCAGGCGGTGACATTTTCCATGGGAGATGTGCTCGGGTTCTACGTCCCTATGGTCGCAACCTTCGGCGTGGCGTTCCTGAGCGGCTACCTGCTCGGAAGGTTCGTCGGCTATAAGCAGGCGGTTCGGGATCGGGACACGCCGTCGGAGCCCTGGCCGATGGTGCCGGAAGGCGAGGAGTCGCCCGTGACCGTCAGCGCGGAGCACAGCCCGTCCCCACCTGAATAGTTGATGCGATGTGCAGCGTGGGAAGCACGACAGGCCAAGTCATGTCCGCCGCGCCGGTCGACGAGGGGCGGTCACTCTGGTGCTCGATACTAGGGGAGCTTTCAGGCCACGGCCCGCCGCTCGTTCGTCCGCGGCGGGGGCACATGAGTAACAAGCCAGGCTCCATCAGCCGGCGAACAGTCAGCGAGCCACCGTCCCGGCGAACGAACCCTCGCACTTATGAACCAGCGGCGGTCCGATGAGGCCGCGAGACTGGCGCGTTGCGGGCAATCAGGACATCTCTGCCGGCCAAGCGGCAAGTCGCTGCTGGCACGCCTTTTGGCCAGCAGCGCTTGAGTCGAGCTTCTAGCTCCCCTTTAGCAGGCCGAAGGCCGCGCCCTGCGGATCGCTGAGGATCGCGTAACGCCCGCCCGGATAGTCATCCGGCGCCATCATCTCGCGCGCCCCGGCGTCGATCGCACGTCGGAACGCGTCGTCCACATCGGCGACGTCGAAGTAGATCATCCAGTAGCTCGGTACTTCGGCGGGCACCATGGGCATCATTTCCATCCCACCCGCGATGCTGTGCTCGCCCAGGTGGAACTCGGTGTACGGCGGCTGGCCCTCACCCATCGGGCTCGTCTTGGCCGTCCAGCCGAAGACCTCCTCGTAGAACGGGATCGCCTTGTCGATGCCGCGCGCGCTGAGCTCCGCCCACCCGAAGGTGCCGGGCTCGGAGTGGCCGGCGCGGAAGCTGCCCATCCCGGCAGGCTGCCAGCCCGAGATGAAGGCGCCCGACGGATCCTGGAAGACGGCCATCCGGCCCATCGCACCGACGTCGAATGGCGGCGCCACCACGGTGCCACCCGCCGCCTTCACCTTCTCGCCGAGGGCATCCGCGTCGTCAGTGCCGATGTAGACGTTCCACGCCGTCGGCTGGTCAGGCGACTGCCTCCCGCCGATCCCGGCGACGTCCTCGCCGCCGTCGGGGAGCTTCGCCATTGCGTAGCCGCCGTACTGCGGGTCGGGGTTGACCTCGGCCTTCCAGCCGAAGAGCTTCCCGTAGAACTCGCGCGACGCGGCGGGATCCGCGCTGGAAAGCTCGATCCAGGCCACCCTGTTTGTGCGGGTGCCGTGCGCAACTGCCATCTGCTGTCTCCTCTTGTAGATTTGGTGGCGGACTCGGCCCATCGAGGCGTCCGCGGGGAGGCCGCTATTGTCCCACGGTTGGCTAGTTCGCCGACTCATCGGTCTAGCCAGAAGCTGCGTCTGCACCCACAATCTGCCGATGCACGAACCCTCGATCGCAACGCCTGCGCCGGAGCGTCCGATGACCGCCGAGCCCACCTCGACAGCGCACCCGACCGGCGATTCCGCTGAGGCAGATGCCATCCTCGCTGACGACCCACGCGTGCTCCAGATTCTCTCGACCGAGCACTGGAGCCTGCTGACCGCCCGCTCTCTCGCCTACAACGAGGCGTTCACGCGGGCAAGCATGTTCCTCACTTTCCTCTCGATGTCGTTCGTCGCGATGGCGCTGCTCACCCAGGCGATGGGCTTTACCCACGACTTCTTTGTGGTCGCCGCCATCGTCCTGGGATTCGATACCGTGATCGGCATCCTGACTCTCGTCCGCATCGCCGGCACGGGCCTCGACGACCTGCGCGCGACGCACGGCATGAACCGCATCCGGCACGGGTACGTGCGGATCGCACCGCAAGTCGCGCCGTTCTTCGTGTCCGGCACTCACGATGACGTCCCCGGCGTCCTCAAGACCTACGGCTACAGCGGGCCGGGCAGCTTCCTGGGCGACCTGGCCTACGGACTCTCGACCTCGCAGGGCATGGTCAGCCTCATCGTGGCGCTGGTCGGCGGCGTCTTCGCCGCGGTGCTCACG
>JALYTG010000241.1 GCA_030854405.1 Chloroflexota bacterium
GCTCTACGGGCTCGCGTTCATCTACGGCGGATCGGGGTCCACCGACTTCACCGGCATCGCGCAAGGGATTGGCAAGGCGGGAGTGCTCGGCGACCCGCTGGTGCTGATGGGGATCGCGCTCGCCGCCACCGGCCTCGCGTTCAAGATCTCGATCGCACCCTTCCACCAGTGGACGCCGGACGTCTACGAGGGCGCGCCCACCCCGATCACCGCCTTCATGGCGGTCGCCACCAAGGCGGCGGCGTTCGCCGTCTTCGTGCGCTTCTTCGACGTCGCGCTGGCGCCTGAGTCCGGCGACTGGGACGTGGCGCTGGCGGTGCTGGCAGCGGTCTCGATCGCGGTCGGCAACATCGGCGCCCTCAATCAGCGGTCGCTGAAGCGAATGCTCGGCTACTCGGGGGTGGCCCAGGCCGGCTACATGCTGGGCGGCCTGGTCGTCGCCTCGAAGGCCGGGGTCAACGCGCTGGTCTTCTACCTCGCCGTCTACACGCTTATGAACATGGCCGCCTTCGCGGTGATCGTCGCCCGCGAGCGCGAGACCCCCTACGGCGACGACATCCGCTCGGTCGAGGGACTGGGACGCGAGCGGCCGCTGCTCGCCTGGCCGCTGACGATCTCGATGCTGGCGCTGGCCGGGCTTCCGGCGACCTCGGGCTTCATGGGCAAGCTGTTCCTGATCGAGGCGCTGGTCGACGGCAACTACACCTGGCTCGCGGTGGCGATCGCGATCGGCACCATGGTCTCGCTCGGCTACTACCTGCGGGTGGTGGCGGCGGTCTGGATGCGGCCGGCCACTGAGGTCGTGGCGACACCGGAGATGCCGGCGATCGCCGGAGCTTCCCCGGAGGCGGACGCGATCGATCCCGACGCCGGACGGCGCGCCTACCTGGTCGGCCCGGCGCTGCTGGCAGCGGCGGCGACGGTGTTCTTCGGGGTCATCCCGCAGCCGCTGGTCGCCTGGGCCGAGCACGCGGGTGCGGCGCTGGCGCAGTTCCTGCCCTAGCGTGCGCGGGCCGTTCTCGGCAAAGCAGCGCACGTAGCATCAACCGATGGCCGATCCCCTGACCGAGAAGGACCAGCTCACCGAGGCGCTGGAAATCGCCGCGAGCGAGGCGCGTCGCTATCTCGAGGGCATCGACTCCGAGCCAGTCCTGCTCCCTGGCACCGAGGAGACGATCGGGTCCTGGAGCGACCCGATGCCCGAGCATGGTGACGGCACCTTGGCTGCGGTCAGCGAGCTTGCGGCGCGCGGCCAGCAGGCTGCGACCCGCTCCAGCGGGCCGCGCTTCTTTCACTTCGTGATGGGGGGCGGTACGCCGGCAGCGCTCGCCGCGGACTGGCTCACCTCGGCCTTCGACCAGGTCGCCTTCGGCTGGGCATCCTCACCGCTCGCATCGCGGCTCGAGCAGGTCGCAGTTGACTGGCTGCGCCAGCTCTTCGAGCTGCCGGAGGAGTTCGGCGGCGTGCTGACCAGCGGCGCGACAATGGCCAACTTCGTCGGCCTCGCGGCGGCCCGCAACTGGTGGGCGGAGCAGCGCGACGTCGATGTCGAGGATGCCGGGCTCGGAGCGCTGCCGACGCCGGCGATCCTCTCCAGCGGCTACATCCACCCCAGCGCTGTGCAGGCGATCGGCATGCTCGGTCTCGGTCGCGGCAACATCGAGCGGCTGACGCGCGATTCCGTCGGCAGACTCGATCTCGGCGCATTGGAACAGCGGCTGCGCGAGCTCGACGGGCCGGCGATCGTCGTCGCCAATGCCGGCGAGGTCAATGCGGGCGACTTCGATCCGATCGCCCGGATGGCAGACTTCGCGGCCGAGCACGGCGCCTGGCTTCACGTCGACGGCGCCTTCGGCCTCTTCGCGCGCCTGGCGCCGGAGTCCCGCCAGCTCACCGAAGGGGTCGAGCGCGCCGACTCGGTGATCGCCGACGGCCACAAGTGGCTGAATGTCCCATATGACTGCGGCTTTGCCTTCGTGCGCGATGCCGGGCGCCTGTCGCGCTCCTTCAACGTCGGCGCGCCCTACCTGCCGTCGCCCGACGACCCACGGCCCAACCCAGGCTTCCTGACGCCAGAGAACTCGCGCCGCGCACGCGGGCTGGCGATCTGGGCCACCCTCCGAGCCTACGGACGAGATGGTCACCGCGAGATGGTCGAGCGCCACCTTGGCCTGGCCCGGCGCCTGGCCGATCGCGTCGACGCGGCGCCGCAGCTCGAGCGACTTGCCGACGTGCAGCTCAACATCGTCTGCTTCCGCGCCCGGCCCTCGGGCGTGCCCGAGGAAGAGCTCGACGAACTCAACCGCCAGCTCGGCGAGGACCTTCTGCGCGACGGGCGGGTGTTCGCCGGCACCACCACCTACGAGGGCAGGGCCTCCTTCCGCCCGGCGATCGTCAACTGGAGCACCCGCGAGGGCGACGTCGACGCGCTGGTCGACGTGTTGCTGGAGCTGCTGGCGGCGCGGCTGGCCAAGTGAGCCGGCCCGCCCGATTCGCCTGGGCGCTGGTGGTCGTGATGGCCGGCGTGGTTGCCCTGGCGGCCGCGCTGCATGCGTCTGCTGCCTCCCCGACCCGGATAGTGGTTGGCCACTCGGTGCAGGGCCGGCCGATCGTTGCTGTGCGCGTCGGCGATCCCACCAGCCCCCGCAAGGCGCTGGTGGTCGGCGTGATCCACGGCGACGAGACGGCGGGGGCCGCAGTGACACGCCAGATCCTGCGGCGCTACCGCGGCATCGGTGGGGTTGACCTCTGGGTGGTGAGGTCCGTCAACCCCGACGGCCTCGCCCACCACACCCGCCGCAACGCCCACGGCGTCGACCTGAATCGAAACTTCTCCTATCGCTGGCGCGACGGGGTGCGGACCTCCTCCGGCTACTACCCGGGCCCGCGCCCCTTCTCCGAGCCCGAGTCGCGGGTGGTTCGAAAGCTGGTGCGGCAACTTCAGCCGCAGGTCAGCATCTGGTTTCACCAGCCCTGGGACCAGGTGCTCGCCCCCTGCCACGGCGACGCGTCGCTGCAGCGCCGCTTCTCGCAACTCTCGGGGATCCCGATGACGCGCTGCCGCGGCGAGGACCTGCATGGGACGGCGATCGACTGGCAGCAGCACACCTTCCCCGGCACCGACGCCTTTGTGGTCGAACTGCCGGAAGGGTCGACCTCCGCCGCGGCCGCGAAGCGCGACGCCCGAGCGGTCGTGAAGGTGACTCGGGACGGCGCCGCGACCGCCTCCTCCGGTGGCGCCGCGGGACGCGCCGCTGCGTCATCGGTGCCGCGCCCGCCGATCATCCGCAAGCTGATCCCCTTCCCGCCGCACCGCAGGCGCGAGATGGCCGCCTACTCGAAGCGCCACTATGGCAAGGCGCAGTGGCGGCTGATCAACCCGCACGTAATCGTCGAGCACATTTCGGTTACCGACAGCATCGACGCCCTTTACAACACCTTCGCCCCCGACCATCCCGACCCCGAGTTGCACGAGCTGCCCAACGTCTGCTCGCACTTCGGGGTCGGCTCCAACGGGCGCATCGACCAGTTCGTGCGTCTCGACACCCGCTGCCGCCACACGGTCGGCCTCAACTACACGGCGATCGGGATAG
>JALYTG010000077.1 GCA_030854405.1 Chloroflexota bacterium
CACCAACAAGGCGACCGAGGACGTGGAGACCGGGGCGACCCACGAAGAGGTGCTCGAAATGGGCCGAGTCGGGGGCGAGCGGCTCATCCGTCTGCTCGCCGAGCTGCTGCCCGAGCTCGCCTAGATGCTCCTCAACCCGAACCTCTCGATCACCGCCATGGCTGGAATCGCCATCGCGCTCGTGATCGGGGTCACCTTCCATGAGTTCAGCCATGCCTTCACGGCAGACCAGCTGGGCGACCATCGGCCGCGCGCGCTGGGGCGGGTCTCGCTGAACCCGGCGCGTCACATCGACCCCTTCGGGGCACTGCTCTTCCTGATCGCCGGGTTCGGTTACGGGCGCCCGGTACCCGTGAACGTGTATGCGCTGCGGCCCGGACGGATCGGGATGGCGATCGTGGCCGCCGCCGGCCCGATCGCCAACGTGGTCGTGGCGCTCGTGTTCGCCGTGCTGTATCGCTCGATCCAGATCAGCGGGCTGCATGTGGGCTTCGTCGAAGCAATTGTGCTGTCGGCCGTCTTCTACAACTTCGTGCTCGCCATCCTCAACCTCATCCCGATCCCGCCGCTCGACGGCTACAACGTGCTGCTCGCCTTCCTTCCCCCGCGCTACGCGTTCACGCTCCAGCGCTACGCGCAGTACGGGGTCTTCCTGCTGCTCTTGCTCGTCATCCTGCCGAACAGCCCGCTTCAGCTGCTCCTTGGGCTGGCGTTACCCCTGACGAGGCTGGTGATCGGTGCATAGGGTGGGGCAGCTCGTCGCGTACGTGCGGGCGCGAGTCACCCCTGAGCAGGACGCGTTCGCCGCGCGGCTGCTGCCACCTGGCGCGACGCGCCTCTTCGCGGAGATGCCGGTCGCCGATCGGCGACACGGCCTTGCGGTGGCGCAACGCCTGTTGGCCGGCGGCTTCGACGATCCGGAGCTCCTCGCCGCGGCCCTCGTTCACGACGCCGGCAAGGGTCGTCGCATGCGCCTCTGGCACCGGGTCGCCGCGGTCCTGGTTGATGCCGCGGCCCCACGCCTGCTGGCGCGGATCGCTTCTCCCGACCCCGCTTCCGCCGGCTACCCGTTCCATCTCTACCTCCACCATGGCCCGATCTCGGCCGATGCGGCGCTCGCCGCAGGGTGTTCGCCCCGCACCGCCGCCTTCATCCGGGGGTCGGTCGCGGGCGCCGATGTGCGCCTCGCCGACGCGCTGCACGCCGCGGACGCGGCGAGCTGAACCGATGCCGCTGCAGCCGATCGCAATCGTCCGGGAGCCCGAATTTCGCCTGCAGCTGCCCATCTTTGAGGGGCCGCTCCAGCTGCTGCTGCACCTGATCGAGTCCCGGCAGCTCGACGTGCTGACCGTCCCGCTCGCCGAGGTGGCCGATGCGTACGTGGCGCACCTGGCGACCGCTCCGGTGGATGCCACGAACCTTTCCGAGTTCGTGTCGATCGCGGCGCAGCTGATCCTCCTCAAGTCCCGGCTCCTGCTGCCCGGCGAGTCGCCGGCCGCGGCGAGCGATCCCGATGAGCCTGACGAGGAGGAGCTGCGCCGCCGCCTGATCGAGTATCGCGCGCTGCGCGACGCCGCCGCGGCACTCGGCGAGCGCGACCTGGTGGCACCGCTCCATCGGCGCGAGCCGCGCGAGAGCGACTTCCCCGAGATGCCGGTCCAGACGCTGCCCGCGCAGTTGCTCGCCGCGGCTCTCGACCGCCTGGCGGAGATTCCGGAGCCGGTCGCCCCGCCGCCGGAGATCGTGACGCGCGAGATCACGATTGGCGAGCAGATCGCCGTCCTGCACGCGGCGCTGTCGGGAAAGGGGCGCGTGCTGCTGCAGGCGGTGCTCGCGAAATGCCGTACGCGGACGGAGGCGGCGGTCACCTTTCTGGCGGCGCTGGAGCTCGTTCGCCGCCGGCAGGTGAGCGCGGAGCAGGGGACCCTCTTCGGGCCGATCACCCTGACGGTCACACCAGATCCCTCGTGAGCGAGCTCGAGGCCTTCTACGAGGCGCTTCTCTTCATCGCGGAGAAGCCACTCACCAGCGCGGAGCTTGCGGAGCTGGGTGGAGTGCCGCGGTTGCATGCCGAAGCCAGCCTGGACGCCCTGCGCCTCGACCTCGAGGCGGCGCGGCGCGGCCTGCGGCTGCAGCGCAACGCCGACGCCTGGCAGCTGGTCACCGCCCCTGAGCTCGGGACCCGTCTGGCGACCTACGCGGCGCGCGAGGAGGCGCGCCTGACGCCTGCATCGCTCGAGGCCCTCGCGGTGATCGCCTACCGGCAGCCGTGCACCCGTGGCGATGTCGAGCGGGTGCGGGGCGTCGACTCTGACTACGTGATCCGCAGCCTGCTGCACCGACGCCTGGTGGCGGAGGTGGGACGGCGCGACACGCCGGGTCGGCCGGCGATCTTCGGCACCACCTTCACCTTCCTCGAACGCTTCGGGCTCACGTCCCTCGACGACCTGCCGCCGCTGTCGAGCCCGGCCGCCGCGGTCGCGGCGCTCACGGCGATCGAGGCTCATGGCCACTGAGCGCCTGCAGAAGCTGCTCGCGCAGGGCGGCATCGCCTCGCGGCGGGGTGCCGAGGCGCTGATCGGCGACGGGCGAGTACGAGTCAACGGGGAGGTCGCCACGTTGGGCATGAGCGCCGATCCGTCGCGCGACGCAATCGAAGTGGACGGGACGGCACTGAAGCTGCCGACCAGCTATGTGCATTACGCGATCTACAAGCCCCCCGGCTACCTCTCCTCGGCGTACGACGAGCGCGGCCGTCGCTCGGTCGTCAGCCTGCTCGCGGGGGAGACCGATCGCCGCCTTTGGCCGGCGGGACGCCTCGACGTGGAGTCAGAGGGGCTGATGCTGCTGACCGACGACGGCGCGTGGGCGAACCGCGTTCTCCATCCGCGCTACGGGATCGAGCGCGAGTACGCCGTGCTCGTCGAGTCGATGCCCGACCGGGCCACGTTGCGACGGCTGGTCGACGGGGTCGAGCTGGATGACGGTCCGGCGCAGCTGCTGATGACCAGCGCCGCGCAGCCGCCCCGTGAGGTCCGGCGCCAGCCGGGCGAGCGCGGCAGCTGGCTGCGGGTGCGAGTGGGGGAGGGGCGCAAACGCGAGGTGCGGCGCATCTTCGAGGCCGTCGAGCAGCACGTCCTGCGCCTGGTTCGCACGCGCATCGGGCCGCTCGGGCTCGACGGACTGCTCGTCGGGGAGTGGCGCCGGCTCGAGCCGGCCGCGGTCTCCAGGCTCGCCGGCGCGCGGCCGCGCATCACCGCCGGCGCGACGCTCACCGTCGCCATTGACGGGCCGTCCGGGGCCGGCAAGAGCACGGTCGGCTACGCGCTCGCACAGCGCATCGGGGCCACCTTCGTGGATACCGGGCTGATGTACCGCGCGCTGACCCTCGCCGCCCTCGAGGCCGGCGTCGATATCGAGGACCCCGAAGCTCTTGGGGCGCTGGCGCACCGGACGCGAATCGACGTGCGGCGGCCCACCCCGGATCAGCACCAGCGGCTGGAGACGGTTCTCCTCAATGGCCGCGACGTGACGCGCGGATTGCGGACCCGGCGCATCGATGCGGCGGTCTCGGCGGTCAGCCGCCACGCGGTCGTGCGCAGCGCAATGCTGCGGTCCCAGCGCGCTGCGGCCCGCAAGGGCGCCACCGTCATGGTTGGCCGCGATATCGGCAGCGTGGTGCTGCCGGACGCCACGCTGAAGGTCTACCTGACCGCGTCGGGCCAGGTGCGCGCCGCCCGCCGCGCAACCGAGATGGGGCGACCCGATCGCACCGCCGCCTACCTCGCAGAGATCGAGCGTCGCGACGCGCTCGACAGCGGGCGCGCGGTTGCGCCCCTACGCGTGGTTCCCGGTGCCCTGGTGCTCGATACCGGCGAGCTATCGGTCGAGGCCTGCGTCGACTCCATCGTGGCGCATCTGCGATGAAGACCTGGTTCTTCCATCCGGGATCCGCCATCAGTGGCTGGCTGCTGCGCGTCGTCGGTGGGGCCCGGATCGAGGGGCTCGAGCACGTGCCACGGCAGGGGCCCTTCGTCCTCGTCGTCAACCACCGCTCGCTGGCGGATCCGCCGATCCTCGGCTGGGCGGTGGGGCACCAGGTCGGCCGTGTCGTGCACTTCATGGCCAAGGAGGAGATGCACCGCTGGCCAATCATCGGCTGGCTGGCGGATCGCTCCGGGGTCTTCTTCGTCCGGCGCGGTGAGGGCGACCGCTCGGCTCAGCGCGCCGCGCTGCGGCTGCTCGCCGAGGGGAGGCCAATCGCGATCTTTCCGGAGGGCACACGATCGCGCGCCGGGGGGCTGGGCCCCGCGAAGCCAGGAGCCGCACTGCTCGCCATTCGCAGCGGCGCCCCCCTGCTGCCGGTCGCGATCTCCGGGACCGAGCGACTGTTTCCGGGACACTCGCGGGTGCCGCATCGGACCAGGGTGGTGATCCGCATCGGCCAAACATTCACGCTCGCCCACCTGCCGACTGGGCGCATCCCCCGGGAGCTGCTGAGCGAGGGGAGCGACCGGATCATGGGTGAGATCGCTACGCTGCTGCGCTAGCCGCCTGCGAGCCTTCGGCCCTCCCGACGTATCCCTCCTAGAATGGATGGGATGACGACAGCCACGAAGCCCGAGGTCAGGATCGCCGAGCGCGCGGGATTTTGCTATGGCGTGCGCCTGGCGATCGACAAGGCCAAGCACGCGCGCGAGCAGGGACACGAGGTGACCACGCTCGGCCAGCTCGTCCACAACCCGGGCATCAAGGCCGATCTCTCCGACCGCGGCATCAAGACCGCGGACCTCGCCGACGAGGTTGAGGGCGGCACCCTGGTCATTCGGGCCCACGGCGTGCCGGCGGGCGAGATGGAGCGAGTGCGCGGCAAGAGCGACCTCGAGGTGATCGACGCGACCTGCACCTGGGTGCTCCAGTCGCAGAAGGCCGCCCGCGAGTTGGCCGAGGCGGGCTACACGGTGTGCATCATCGGCCACGAGGACCATCCCGAGGTGAAGGGCGTGCGCAGCTACGCCGGCGACAAGCACGTCGTCGTGGACGACATGGATCGGTCCACCTGGGAACGCGTGCCGCGCACCAAAAAGATCGGCGTCCTCTCGCAGTCGACGATCCTTCCCCAGAAGCTCGATGATTTTGCCGCGTTCTGCCTGCGCCGATGCCACGACTTGCGGGTCGTGAACACGGTCTGCCCGGTGACGCTCACCCGGCAGGACGACTCCGTCGCGCTGGCCCACGAGGTGGAGGCGATGATCGTGGTCGGCGGCAAGAACAGCTCCAACACGAAGGAGCTGGCGGTGAAGTGCGGCGAGATCCTGTCCGATACGATCCACGTCGCCGATGCCGATGAGTTGGAAGCCTCGTACCCCGACTGGGTGCGAGGCAAGGCTTCGATCGGCATCACCGGCGGCACCTCGACCCCGGAGGTTGATCTCGAGGCGGTCCGCGACCGAATCTACGCCCTGGCTAGCTGACCGCCTCTGTTGCGGCAGGCGCCAGGTCGCCGATCAGCCGTCGCAGCCTGCGCCGCAGGAGTCGGTACGAGAGGTGGTCGCGCGCGATCGCGAAGTTGTGCCGCGCCATCGCCTGGCGCCGGCTGGGGCTGGCGATGAGCGCCTGGACCTCGGCCACCGCGGCATCGGTGACCGACCCATCCAGCTCGACGAACAGAAGCCCAAGCGGCCTGATGTCGGCCTCGTAGACGGGGTAGCGGTTCACGACCACCGGCGTCCCGTAGAAGATCGCCTCGATGAGCGCGTTGCCGAACCCCTCGTACAGGCTGGGATAGGTGATCAGGTCGGCCGCCATGTAGGCGTCCTGGAGCGAGTGGGCGGGGCGGATCGGCGTCCCCTCGTGGTCGGGAGCGAACCGGTCGGCCGCGTACCGCAGCCGCACGTTCCTCGTTTCGGCCAGCCGCTCGAGCTCCACCAGGTAGTCGAGCCCCTCGTCGCCCGCCGGGCTGGTGATGAGGAGGACGGCGTCCGGGTCGTCGAGCCGCCCGACGAGCTCAATCGCGAGCTCGATCCCCTTGCGCGGCACAACGCGCGTCGGTTGCACGACGAGCAGCCCGCGCTCACCCATTCCCAGCTCGTCACGGAGGCGGCGCCGCACAGCGGGATGCTTCCGCGGCCGGGGCTGATCGAAGTCGAAGACATTCGGGATGACCGTCGATTGGATCCCGCGGTGCCGATGGAGCTCCTTCGCGGCGACCGAGTTGATACTGACGTGGCGGATGTTCGGCAGGTCCGGCGGGAAAGCCTCTTCGATCAGATCGGGGACGACCGGGGTCGCGAAGCGCTCGCGCTCCCACCAGTAGTCGTGGTGGTGGCCGATGGCGCGCAGCCCGGTCTGCTCGACGAGCCGACGTAGGGCGAGCGCAAGCGGCAGCTGCATCGGGATCGCCCACGCGTTCTCGACGATGAGGAGGTCGAGCTGGGCGGTGGTCGCCCAGTCCTCGAGAACCGGGAGGAGCTGCGCGGCGAGGCGCTCGATCTCCGCCCGGACCGCGTCGCCGTCGCTCTCAGGGTCGAAGGCCGCCTCCGTGACCCTGGCCGCCGGTGGATGGGTGAAGTGCATCGGTGGGACGAGGCGCGAGATGTAGCGCAGCGCGTCGACCTCGCCGGCGCAGAGCCGGATCTCGTGGCCGAGGCCGTCGAGCACGGCCTCCCACTTCGCGGTCTCGAAGGTGACCCCGTCGACCCCTGCGAGCCGTGTCGCGACGATGCCGATCCGCATGCGGAAGATCCTAGCCGGGTGCCGGCCGGAGCCGCTCGCTGCCGCCGCGCCCCGCGGCCGGTAGACTCGTCCGATGCCCTCCCTGCCCGTGGTCGCCATCGTCGGTCGCCCAAATGTCGGGAAATCCACGCTCTTCAACCGGCTCGTCGGAGAGCGGCTGGCGATCGTCGAGGACATTCCCGGCACCACCCGCGACCGCGTCTACGCCACCGCCGACTGGAACGGGCGTGACTTCCGCGTGGTCGACACCGGCGGTCTGGAGCTCGAGCCCGGGACCGACATCGAGTCGAGCGTGCAGGACCAGGCCCGCGTGGCGGTGGAAGAGGCCGACCTCATCCTCTTCGTAGTCGACGCGCACGTAGGGCTTGCGCCCCTCGACCACGAGGTGGCGGATCGCCTGCGCCGAACGTCCAAGCCCACCATCCTGGTCGTCAACAAGGCGGACAACCCGCGCCGCGAGCAGGAGGCGGCCGAGTTCTATGCGCTCGGGTTCGACCCGAGCATCAACGTCAGCGCCCAGCACGGGCGCAGCACCGGCGACCTGGCCGACCTGATCGTCGAACGCCTGCCCCCTGCCGAAGCATCGGCTCAGCCAGATGACGACCTGACCGATGAGGAGCTCTCCGAGCTGGCCGAGTCCGACCTCGGCCCGCCCCGTGTCGCGATCGTTGGACGCCCCAACACGGGGAAGTCGACCTTTATCAACCGCGTCATCGGCCAGGACCGAATGATCGTTTCCGAGATCCCCGGCACGACCCGCGATCCGGTCGACAGCGCCGTCGAGGTGGAGGGCGAGCCCATGATCCTGGTCGACACCGCAGGCATCCGGCGCCGCGGCGCCATCGACCGGGGCATCGAGCGCTACAGCGTCCTGCGCGCGATGAAGGCGATCGACCGCTGCGACGTGGCGGTGGTGATGACCGATGCGACGGAGGGCTACACCGCCCAGGACGCGCACGTCGTCGGCTACGTCCTGGACGCTGGCAAGGGACTCGTCCTGGTGCTCAACAAGTGGGACGTCGTCGAGAAGGACGGCCACACCGCCGACGCCTGGCTCAAGACACTGCGCCGGGAGGCCCCGTACCTGAGCTGGGCCGATATCGTGTTCGCGTCGGCGAAGTCCGGTCAGCGCGTCGAGCGCATCCTGCGCGAGGCGAAGCGGGTCGCCGACGAGCGGCTGCGCCGCGTGCCGACCGGGGAGCTGAACCGCCTCGTCTCCGACGCCGTCCGGGAGCACCCACCGGCGCACGTGCGCAATCGGCTGCCCAAGGTCTTCTACGCGACGCAGGCGGCGGTCGGGCCGCCGACCTTCGTCATCTTCGTGAACGACCCGGAGCTGATCCACTTCTCGTACCGGCGCTACCTCGAGAACCGGATCCGCGCGGCCTACGGCTTCCTGGGAACGCCAATTCGGCTGGTTCTGCGTCAGCGCGAATCGGAGGACGCGGCTCGCCGCTCGGCACGGCCCCGTCGTGCCGCCAAGCGGCGCTAGGCCGCTGCTATCCTCGGGCCCGTGACGGATCAGATCGGGGTGATCGGCGCGGGTGCGTGGGGCACCACCCTGGCTATTCGCCTCGCAGGCGCCCAGCGCCCGGTCTCGCTCTGGGCGCACACGGCGCAGGCGAACGAGTCGCTGGCCCATGAGCGCGAGAATCGGCGCTATCTGGCCGGCGCGATCTTCCCCCCAAACCTGCGTGTCGTCACCGAAGACGCCTATCTCGCCGAGCCGCACCGTCTCTTCGTGCTGGCGGTTCCATCCGCGCACGTGCGCACGACCCTCCGCCTGCTGGCCGCGCGACTCTACCCGGAGGCCGCGATCCTGAGCGTGGTGAAGGGGATCGAGGATGGGACCCATCTGCGGATGAGCGAAGTCATCGAGGAGGAGCTTCCCGGGCGGCGCGTGGCCGTTCTCTCCGGCCCAAACCTGGCGCGCGAGATCGCGGATGGAAAGCCCGCCGGATCGGTCGTGGCATCGGTCGACGCCGGGCTCGCGGCCGAGCTCGCATCGGTCCTGAGCAGCGATCGCTTCCGCGTCTACACGAATCCTGACGTGATCGGGGTGGAGCTCTGCGGAGCGCTGAAGAACGTCGTGGCGTTGGCGGCCGGAATGGCCGATGGGCTGGCCCTGGGCGACAGCGCCAAAGCCGGAATCATCACTCGCGGGCTGGCCGAGATGACTAGGCTCGGAATCGCCGCCGGCGCCGACCCAATGACCTTCGCCGGCCTGGCCGGGGTCGGCGATCTGATCGCCACCTGCATGAGCCCGCTCTCGCGCAATCGCAGGGCGGGCGAGCTGATCGCCTCCGGCCTGGCCTGGCCGGAGGCGGAGATGGAGCTCAACGGGGTGGCCGAAGGTGTGACGACCGCGCCGGCGGCGCTCCGGCTTGCGGCGAATTACGGCGTCGAGCTGCCCATCGCCGAAAAGGTGGATGCAGTCGTGCACCGCGGCGTCGCGCCGCTGGCTGCGGTCGCTGAGCTGATGGCCCGGGAGCCGAAAGATGAGCTCGCCAGCCTCGGAGCCTAGCTTGGCGAGGGGTCGCTCCGGGCTATACTCTCGATCCGGTCGGGGCGTAGCGCAGTCTGGTAGCGCACCTGAATGGGGTTCAGGAGGTCGAAGGTTCGAATCCTTTCGCCCCGACCACCAATCTGAGCACGAAATGGCCCCTCTCGGCATCGCCGGAGGGGCCTCTGAACCCCAAGATGCCCCCACGGGGGAGGGGGCATCTGGGCTGGAGGAAGACACGGGTTGTTCCCCCTTGGGCCCGTCCTTCACCGTCACCCTAGGCGGCGATGATCAAAGCACGGCTAAGGGCGTGTAAGGGTTTCGTTGCATCGGCCGGCAGGTTTGGCGGCGCGCAGGGCCCGCGTGAGGATGCCGCGCCGTCCACCAACGAGCTCCGACCGATCCGGAGGTCCTCGTCGCCGTGTGGCGAAACCCAGGATGCCCCCGGGAAGGGGGGCATCTTGGGCTGGAGTGAGGAAGAACCGGTGCGACACGGTTCTTCATCGCCATCCTATCCAGCGATCGTCAACGCACCACTAAGGGAACGTAAGGCTTTCGCTGAACCGGCGAACACCGGGCCGTCCAGCGCGCGCCCTCGGGTAACCCGGACCGGCCTTCACGGCTGCCCCTTAGCGTCGGATGCTTGTCCGGGAGTGGATTTCCAGCGCGCGAAGAAGGTCATACGTCGCGTTGTCACCACAGATGCGCCTCAGCGCCTCGACCAGGTCATGCCACGCAGGATCGGCCGGCTCTTGCATATAGCGCCT
>JALYTG010000242.1 GCA_030854405.1 Chloroflexota bacterium
AACCGCGGCCGTCTTGCGGCCCAGCTTTGCGGCCAGGTCGACGATGCAGCCCATCACGTGGTAGTCGTCGAGGCTGCGTGGGAGGTCGCCGACGAACTCGCGGCCGACCTTGATCATCTGGGCCGGAAGGTGCTTGACGAACACCAGCGAGGCGAAGCCGACTCCGAACTCGTCGATCGCCAGGTCGCACCCGATCTGCGTGAGGCGGACGGCAAGCCCCTTTGCGGCCTCGAGATCGGTGCCGGCGCTGTTCTCGGAGACCTCGAAGGTGAGGTTGCTGGGGTCGAGCCCCTCCTGGACCGCCTTCTCGACCCGCTCGGTGAGGCTGGGGTCGGTGAGCGAGTGGGCCGAAAGGTTGACCGCCACCCGCCGGCCGCGGGCCGCCAGGTCAATCCCCTTGCCGACCATCATCGCGTCGATCTCCAGGGAGAGGCCGAACGCCTCCGCCGTGGGCAGGAAGGCGAACGGCGCGACCAGCTGACCGTCGGGCATCTTCACCCGGGCCAGCAGCTCTTCGCTGGCGACGGCGCCGGTCCTAAGATCCTGGATCGGCTGCGAGAAGACGACGAAGCGATCGTGCTCGATCGCCGAGCGCACCTGCTCGACCGAGAGGGTCGCGGGCTCCTCGCGTTCGACCGCGGGCGCGGCCTCAAGCTCAGCGGGCTCGCCGCCTGATGTGGCGTGCACTTCCATCATGCGATTTATCGTCAGCCTGCACGCACCAGGCAAGCAGGGAGAGCGGACGCCCAGAAACGTGGCAATGGTGCCTGGACGGATGTATCAGCGCCTGGCTTCTGGCTAGCGTGGCGCTGCGTACAGGCCCTCGATCTGGGCCTCGTATTTCTCGACGATCGGCCTCCGCTTTAACTTCATCGTCGGGGTCAGTTCGTCGGCCCCGGGCAGCCACTCGCCGGGCAGGACCTCGAACTTCTTGATCTGCTCGACCCGCGACATCTTCGAGTTGGCCTCCTCGACGCCCTCCTGGAGCACCGCGATCGTCTTCGGGTCCCGCGCCAGGTCCTCCAGAGACGATCCTTCGAGCCCGTTGTTTGCCGCCCAGCTCGGCGCGTAGTCGGGGTCGAGCACGATCAGCGCCACGTTGTAGGGGCGAGCGTCGCCGATCGCGATGCACTGACCGACCAGCGGGGTCGCCGCCTTCAGCTTCGACTCGATGTTGACCGGAGACATGTTCTTGCCGGCCGCGTTGATGATCAGCTCCTTCTTGCGATCGATGATCTTCAGGTAGCCGTCCTCGTCGAGCTCGCCGATGTCGCCGGTCAGCAGCCAGCCCTCGGGGTCGATCGCCTCGGCGGTCTTCTCCGGCATGTTGCGATAGCCGGGCATCACCGAGTCGCCTCGGACCAGCACCTCGCCGTCCTCGGCCAGCTTGATCTCGACCCCCGGCAGGGGCGGCCCGACCGTGCCCAGCTTGATCCGATCCGGTGGGTTGCAGGTCGCCGTGCCGCAGGTCTCCGACATTCCCCAAAGCTCGCCGATCGGGATCCCGATCGCGTGGAAGAACTCGAGCACCTCGAGCGATGTCGGGGCGGCGCCGACGTTTACCGCCACCGCCTCGTCGAGGCCCAGGGCCGCGCGCAGGTTGGAGAACATCTCCCGATCCGCCTTCTCGACGGCGGCTGTCAATTCCGCCGACACGTCCTCGCCAGCCTGCTCGGCCCGCAGTTTGGCGTGCGCCGCCTCGAGCCCCTTCTCGGCGGCGGCTCGCTGCTCGTCGGGGAGCTTGGCGAAGTTTGCCTCCAGGCCAGCCTTGAGCTTCTCCCAGATCCGCGGTACGGCGAAGAACCAGGTCGGGCGCACCTGGGGCAGGAACTCGATGATCTTGCGGGGGTCGGGACAGATCTCGACCGTAAGACCTCGAATCACGGGCAGGTAGTAGTGGGCGCCGCGCTCGGCGATGTGGGCGGCGGGAAGCCAGGAGATGATCTTGCCGCCGGTCTCCGGGAACGGCACGATGCTGTCGACCGAGGTGGTGAGGCTCATCAGGTTGCGGTGGGTGAGCTGGACCCCCTTCGGCGGCCCGGTGGTCCCCGATGTGTAGATCAGGGTCAGCAGGTCGTCGAGGCCGACATGGGAAGCCGCGTGGGCCGGGTCGAAGTCCGGGGCGGCGGACTCGATCTGCTCCAGGGTGGTCGTGCCACCATCGCCGTCGATCACGACCAGGTGCTCGAGCTGCGGCAGGTCCTTGCGCGCCGCCTCGAATTGCTCCAGGAAGACGGTCTCGACAATCCCAACCCTGGCGCCGGCGTCGCCTGTTGCATATGCGATCTGCTCGGGCGAGGAGGTCGGATAGATCGAGAAAGGGACCGCGCCGAGCGCCACGGCGCCGAGGTCGCAGGGGATGAATTCGGGGCGGTTGTTGAGCATCATCGCCACCGTGTCGCCCTTGCCGACCCCCAAGCCGGCCAGCCCGCCTGCGATCGCGTCGACGCGCCTACGAAGGTCATTCCAGCTGATCGAGTAGTAGTCAGGGGCCACGATCGCCGTGTCGTCGCCCAGGCGCTCGACCGTGGCCAGAAACGCCTCGTAGAGGTTCCTCGCCGGCGGCTCCGTTAAAGACCCGCCGCTCGCGTAGCGTTCAGCGGTGGTTACTTGCACTTCTCTGCACCGGCTGCGAACGCTACCGCACGGATCGCGAATCGGCGGGCGCTCGGAGCCCAGGAAGCAGGGCGCTCAACGGACGTGGAAACCCCCATGGGTGAGGCGGTGGATGTCGTTGGTGAAGCCGATCACGAAGAGCATGATCACCAGCAGGAAGCCGACCACACCCGCCCGCTCCATGACGCTGAACGGGACCGGCGAGCCTCGCACCTTCTCGACCAGGCTCCAGAAGATGTGGCCGCCGTCGAGGGGCAGAAAGGGGAACAGGTTGATGAGGCCGAGCGAGAGGCTGACAATGGCCAGGAGTGTCAGCGCTTCGCGGGCGCCAAAGCCAATCGCCTGCTGGGTGACGTCGGTGGTACCGACGATGCCCGAGACCTGCTTGCGCTGCTCGGGCTCGAAGATCCGCGCGATTGCACTGACGGTCCTCGAGGTGACGAACCACATGTCGTCCGCGGCACTGCGCGCGGCCCCTGCGACGCTGAGATTCGCCGGTGTCGATCCGTAGGCAAAGCCGATCCGCGTCCGCTTCACGTCCGGGTCATACCTGGGCGTGATGAACAGCGTGTGGACCTGCCCATCGCGCGAGATCGTCAGCTTCACCGGCGTTTTCGCCCTGCACCCGTCGGTCTGCTTGCCGGGGCACTTGTGGCTGGCGACGTTATGACCGAAGCGGGTCAGTCGGGTATCGGTCGCGACCCCCGGAAAGCGCTTGCCGTCGATCGCGATGATCCTGTCGCCGGGCTTCAGATGCGCTGCGGCGGGACTGCCGGGATCGATCTGGCCGACGCTGTTGTTGATGTCGCTGGTGCTGAAGGCGAGCACGAAGAAAATTAGGAAGGCGAGCGCGATGTTGACCGCGGGACCGGCGCCGATGACGAGGATCCGCTTCCAGACCGGCTGGTGGTAGTAGCCCCGCGGGGCTACGTCGGGGGGCAGTTCCTCGTCGGGGTTCATGCCGGTGATCTT
>JALYTG010000243.1 GCA_030854405.1 Chloroflexota bacterium
GACGGAGACCCGCTGGAGGTCGGCGAGCTTGCGTCGCGAATCTCCGCCGTGTACCAGGATGGCCGCCAGGTCGTCTAGCGGCGACGGCCTGGTGCCGGACAACGGCCTAGTGACAACGGCCTAGTGCTGGATGTCGATCACCAGCCGGTCGGGCGCGGTCAGCGTCGAGACACGCAGGCAGGCGGCATGCGACAGGCCGGCGTACCAGGTGCTGACCGCCTCGAAATCGCCGCCCTCGACCAGGTTGACGAGCATCGGGAAGCCCAGGTTGAAATTGCGCGGGCCGCCGTAGCTCGAAGCACCGGTCTCCGTCTGCTTGGTCCCGCCGTGCAGCGTGATGGAGAGGAACGAGCTGCCTTTGACGGTCAGCGGCTGGCCGCTTGGATCAGCAGTGAATGGCGGGGTAGCGCTCTGGATGTCGAACTTCGGGATGCCGCCGCGGAACTGGAAGACGATCCGGTCGTAGCCGTCATGGGTCCCGGCCCGCACATCGGTGATGTTGGCGCGAGCAGCCGTTCCGTTGCCGCTGACCGGCAGGACGCAGGCAAATCCACTGTTGCCGCTCGGCTCGACGGTTGGGAGCGGCGTGCCGGACGCCGCGGGCTCGATGGACGCTTCGGATGGCGTCGGGCTCCCGCTCGCGGGAGCCGATGAGGCCGAGCCCGAGACCGAAGTGCCGCCGCCGCATGCCGCCAATGCCAGCGTGAGGGTGAGCCAGACTCCGCCCGAGATCCTGTGGTGCATGTGACTCCTCGTCGCCGATCGGATCGGCACTGCTGCAATCGTAACGGCCCCTCTGACGCGCGGCGAGCTGCGCTCGTTACGGCCTAGACTCTCGCGGAGATGAACGAACGACCGTACTCGCCCGGGCTCGAGGGGGTCATCGCCGGCGAGACTTCGCTGGCCCTCATCGATGGCGCCAACGGCCGCCTGCTGTATCGCGGCTACCCGATTGGCGACCTCGCGGAGCGCGGCAGCTACGCGCAGGTCTGCGAGCTTCTGTGGACCGGCGCATGGCCGCTCGCAGCGCGTCTGCCCGCTGCGCCGCTTCCCGGGGAGGTGGTGGCCGTTCTACGTCTGCTGCCGGCCGAAACCAACGCGATGGATGCGCTGCGCACGGCGATCTCGACCTGGGGAGCGCTGCAGCGACTCGGCTGGCCGCCCACCGTGGAGCAGGCGCGCCTGCTGACCACTCTTGCGCCGTCGGCGCTGGCGGCCTTCGCCCGGCTGAGGGAGGGGCTCGAGCCGATCGAGCCGGACCCGGAGCTCTCGCTGGCGGCGGGGTTCCTGTATCAGCTCCGAGGAGAGCGGCCTGACGACACGGCGGCACGGGCGCTCGACGCGTATTTCGTGGTCGCTGCCGAGCATGGCTTCAACGCCTCGACCTTCGCGGCGCGCGTTATCACCGCCACGCGCTCGGACCTCGCCAGCGCGGTGGTTGGCGCGATCGGCGCGCTCAAGGGACCGCTCCACGGTGGCGCACCCTCCGAGGTGGTGAACCAGCTCCACGAGATGGGATCGGTCGAAGGCGCCGAGGCGTGGATGCGAGACGCGCTGGCCCGCGGCGAGCGATTGATGGGGTTTGGCCATCGTGTCTACCGCGCCTATGACCCGCGAGCGGCGGCCCTCCGCACAGTCGCCGAGCGCCTGACCGATGCCGCCGGCTGGTTGGAGATGGCTGTCCGCGTCGAGGAGGTGGCCCTGCGCCTGCTCGCCGAGCAGAAGCCGGGTCGCGTGATCAAGACCAACGTGGAGTACTACGCCGCCGCGGTGCTGCAGGGAGTCGGCCTGCCGCCGAACCTCTTCCCGGCGACCTTCGCGCTCGCGCGCCACGCGGGATGGACCGCCCACTGCCTGGAACAGGCCGCCGCGAACCGCCTGATACGACCTGACGTTCGCTACGTCGGCCCGCCGGAGCGGTCGCTTCCGGCCTGACGCGCAATGCCTGGAGCCCGTCCGCTCTGGGCCTCAACCTCCCCCAGCCGCTCGGAGAGGAGCCGGCGCTCCGCGGGGTTATCGGTGAGCTCGAGCGCGCGACGGTCTGCTCGGCGCGATTCCTCCAGGCGTCCAAGGCGGCGCAGCAGCTCGCCCCGCGCGGCGTGGAAGAGGTGGTAACTGTCCAGCCGCGAGGCGAGCGGCTCGATTTCGGCCAGGGCCGGCCCCGGACCGTCGCGCTCGGCGAGGGCGAGCGCCCGGTTGAGCGCAACCACGGGTGACGGCAGCAGGAGCAGCAGCCGGTCGTAGAGCGCGACGATCGCCGTCCAGTCGGTGGCCGCGTACGACGGCGCGAGGGCGTGGATCCCCACGATCGCAGCCTGCACCTGATAAGGGCCGGCGCGGTTCATGCGTTGCGCTCCGCCCAGGAGGTCGAGCGCGTCGTCGATCGCACCGCGTTCCCATAGCGAGCGATCCTGACCGGGCAGGAGGACCAGCGACCCGTCACTCCGGAAGCGCGCCGCGGCACGAGCCAGGTGCAGCCGCATGAGCGCCAGCAGGCCGAGCGCCTCCGGCTCGTCCGGCATCAGCCGCACCAGGAGCGACGCGAGCCACTCGGCATCGGCGGCCAGCTCGCGCCGCTCTGCGGATTGCCCCGCCGAGGCGAGATATCCCTCGTTGAAGATGAGGTAGAGCACGCTGAGCACTTCGGTCAGGCGGCCCGGCAGCTCGGCGGCGTCAGGAACGCGATACGGGATCGCCGCATCGCGGATCTTGCGCTTGGCGCGGACCAGTCGCTGGGCCACCGTGGCCTCCGGCAGAAGGAAGGCACGAGCGACCGCCGGCGTCTCCAGCCCACCGATCGTGCGCAGCGTGAGCGCCACCTGCGCCTCGCGTGAGAGCGCGGGGTGGCAGCAGGTGAAGATCAATCGCAGGCGGTCATCGGCCCCCATCGGCCCGCCGGTTGGGATCGGTCTTTCCATCGCGGTCGCCTCCACTCCGAGCTGAGCGAGGCGGTCGCGGTAGCGGGCATTCCGCCGCAGCCGGTCGACGGCCCGCCGACGAGCGGTGGTCATCAGCCACGCTCCGGGGTTGCGGGGTATCCCCTCGCCGGGCCAGTGCTCGAGCGCCGCCACGAGCGCGTCCTGGACGAGCTCCTCGGCCAGGTCCCAGTCGCCCAAGATGCGGACCAGCGCGGCGGTGAGCCTGCCGCGCTCCTCGCGCACGACCAGCTCGAGACGCGGATCCACCGCCTCGCGCGTCACCGGCCCATCGGATCGCTCATTGCTCTGTTCATCTCTGCTCATGACGACGAACGCGGGTCCTCGGAATGGACATGCTCCGGTCGATTCTGCACGAGGTGAGACTCACGCCCGGCGCCGGAGTGGCGTTTCAGCAGCGGGTGGAGAAGCGCGGCAGAATGGGAACGTGAGCAGCTCGCCACAGCGACACCGCGCTTCGACGCCGGCGATCGCGATCGCCCTCCTCATCGTGTACGTGGTCTGGGGCTCGACCTACCTCGGGATCGCGCTCATGATCGAGACGCTTCCGCCGCTCCTCGCGGCGGGCGTGCGCTATCTGGCCGCCGGGCTGCTGCTCACCGGACTCGTGTATCTCTGGGCCTGGCTGCGATCCGCGGCTCCGCCCGAG
>JALYTG010000244.1 GCA_030854405.1 Chloroflexota bacterium
GTTCCTGGGTTCTGGCTCGGCGCGTGGGCGTGGGACGAGGTCGCCGACGCGCTGCGCGCCGACGGCCACAACGTCAGGGCCATCACGCTTCCCGGTCTCAACTCGGTCGACACCGATCGCTCCGGAATCACGGTTGCGGATCACGTCGACGCCATCGTCGAGGCCGTCGAGGCGGCGCCTGCCCCGGCGGTGCTCGCCGTTCACAGCGCCACCGGCTTCTCGGGATACGCCGCGAGCGACCGTGTCCCCGAGCGGATCGCGGCGATGGTCTACGTCGACACGGCGCCGGGGATCGGGCCGTTGGACCCGGACTTCAAGGACGTCGAGAAGCCCATGGTGTGGAAGGAGATCGAGGAGGAGGAGAATCTCGAGGGGCTGAGCGATGAGCAGAAGGAGACGTTCCGCCAGCGGGCAGTTCCGGAGCCCGGCGGCATCCTCCGGGAGGGCGTCGCGCTGACCAACGACGCGCGACGCGACATCCCCAGCACGCTGATCTGCACGGGGTTCACCGCCGAGCAGTACCAGACCTACGCCAGGGAGCATCCCGACTGGTCGTTTCTCGCAGGCATCCCCGAGCTCCGCAATGCGACCTGGGTCGACCTGCCCACCAGCCACTGGCCGATGTGGTCGCGTCCCCGAGAGCTCGCCGAGATCATCGGCAAGGTCGCCGTGGCCAGCGGCGGCGGATGACGCTCCAGAAGCTAGCCGGTGTGCGTAGCCGGGGGTGTGGTCTGCGGCTCGAGGACGACGACCGCGGTTTCGCTTGGCCTGCGCGTCGCGTACCCCTCGACGTCGTCGCCGTGCTGCTGCCACCGGGCCCACAGGCGCTCGCGCTCCGGCCCTGAAGCCGCGCGCCCCCGAACAGCCACTGAGCGATCGGGCAGGTCGAGGATGGCATCCGGGTGCGCCTGGAGGTTGAGCCACCAGGCTGGCTCCGGCTCGGCCCAGCCGTTCATCGCCAGCGTGACGAGGTTGGGCCCATCCTCGAAGTAGCCCAGGATCGCGATCCGCTGCAGACCCGAGCGACGGCCGGTGGTACGCAGGCGCAGCGTCCCCCACTTGCCCGGCTTCGCGGGCCAGAGGCCGAATCGGCCGGGCGTGAGGCGGTAGATCGTGCGATGCACGAACCATGCGGCACGGACGACCCAGCGAGGCGGAAGATAGGGCGACTTGGCGCCGCGCGGCGGTGCGGTGCTCATGGCTCGGGTCCTCCGTTCAGGCCTAAAGATCGGCGCTGGCCAGCCACCTATGGGCCGGCCCCAATCTGATCACCATCCAGATCAAAGAGCAAGGATGCGAGGAGGGGCACTATGACGGGTAGTGACCTCGGACATTGACCCGCGCGCCCAGGAAGTCCGCGCAAGCTCGGCGTAGCTACGGCGATCTTGCGACCTTGATCCGTCGCGCGCCGGCACGCTGCGGCAACGTCCGCCTGGTGGCGATCGACGGGCCCGGGGGCGCCGGGAAGAGCCTCTTCGCAGATCGCCTCGCTGGCTACCTCGGGGATGCTCCGATTCTGCACACCGACGACTTCGCCTCCTGGGACGAACCGACCGACTGGTGGCATCGGCTCGAGGCCGACGTTCTCGGCCCGATGGAACGCGGCCAGCCGGTCAGGTACCAGGCATATGACTGGGCACGGCGACAGCTTGGCGAATGGCGGGAGCTACGCGCGAGCGAGGTCGTGCTCCTCGAAGGCGTCTCATCCTCGCGCCGCGCCGTCGCCGACCGGCTTGCATTGGCGGTCTGGGTCGAGACGCCGCGGGAAGTACGCCTTGCGCGAGGCATCGCCCGCGACGGCGAGGCCATGCGGCCGCTGTGGGAGAAGTGGATGGCGGCGGAAGATGCGCACTACGCCAGGGACCGGACAAAGCAACGAGCGGACGTGATCATCGCCGGCGCGCCGTCCGTGGCTCACGAACCTGACTCGCAGTATGTCCGCCTCGAGTAGCTCGGGTAAACATCGGGCCCGTATCGATGAGTTCCGGCGTCGCGCCCGGTCTCATCAGCGGCACCACAATCACGATGCGAGGAGACGACCGTGACCACCAGCTGGACGACCGAGACCAAGGGCACCGGCCAGTACGCCGAGGTCAACGGCCTCAACATGTACTACGAGACGCACGGCGCCGGACGGCCGATGATCCTGCTGCACGGCGGGCTCGGTTCGGGCGAGATGTTCGGACCGATCCTCCCCACGCTGGCCGCGCGCCACCAGGTCATCGCGCCCGACCTCCAGGGTCACGGCCGCACGGCCGACATCGATCGGCCGATCGAGATGGGGTTCATGGCCGACGACATCGCGGCCCTGATCGATCACCTCGGGCTCGACAAGCCGGACCTCGTCGGCTACTCGCTGGGCGGCGGAGTCGCGATGCATACGGCGTTCAAGTACCCAGACAAGATCGGCCGGCTCGTCGCCGTCTCCGCGAACATCCGGCGCGACGCGATCCCGGCTGAGATGCTGGCGCAGCAGGGCCAGGTGAGCGCGGCGGCGTTCGAGTTCATGAAGGACACCCCGATGTACCAGCTCTACCAGCGCGTGGCGCCGCGCCCCGAGGACTTCGGACGGCTGCTGGACAAGATCGGTCAGTCGATGGCGAAGGACTTCGACTTCAGTGAGGAGGTCCGGGCCCTGAAGGTCCCGACCCTGATCGTCGCCGCCGATGCCGACATGGCACCGCCGAGCCACTACGTCGAAATCTTCAAGCTCCTCGACGGCGGCCTGCGCGATGGCGGCTGGATGGGCGAGGGGCGGCCGAAGGGTGGCCACGCCCTTGCGATCCTGCCAGGCTTGACCCACTACAACATGGCCAGCTCGCCGCTCCTCGCGGCGGTCGCCCTCGACTTCCTGGACGGGCAGCACACGGACGGGTAAGGCGCCACGCCGCTACGCAGAGGAGAACCTCATGACAGCCGACCGCACCGAGGCAATCGACACGCTGCTCATGCAGGCGGAGGAGGCACACGGGATCTACGAGGGGACCGACCTGAACGGTGTCTACGATCAGGATTGGCCGCGATGGTATGCCGCGTACGCGGTCGAGCACGGCATCGGCACCCTGGTCGGGCACGAGGTCACAACCGACGCGTTGGCAGCCTTCCTGGCCACCAGCAACGCCGAGTTCCAGCGGGCCGAGCGCACGCCCGCCGAGCCCTGGGCGGCCTACACCGCCCAGCGCATCGCAGCCGAGCTGTAAGCGTGGATTCCCGACTCACCATCGGCTCCATCGTCATCCGCGTCGACGATCTCGAGCGGCAGAAGGCGTTCTGGATTGCGGCGCTCGACTACGTGCCCAGAGAGGGGGACGACGACGACTTCGCGCTGCTGCGGCCAAAGGACGGCGTCGGGCCGAACGTCTCGCTTGACCGGGTTCGTTCCGCGCTCCAGATCCCGCCGCGCATCCATCTCGACCTGTACGCCGAGGACCAGGGGGCCGAAGTCAAACGCCTGATCGCGCTGGGCGCCACCGAGGTGCATTGGGATCGGCGACCGCCCGACGCGGACTACGTGATCCTCGCGGATCCCGAGGGCAACCGCTTCTGCGTGATCGACGCCAGCTAGGCGTCATCGCTT
>JALYTG010000245.1 GCA_030854405.1 Chloroflexota bacterium
GTTTCGGGGGTATTAAGAGGGAGGGTCGGACCCTCGCCCACAGGTAGGGTTTCATGCGTACGGTTCCCCGTTGCAAAGGGGTTGTGGAATGAGTAGCGTTGGCGTGCCTGTAAGCAGGGAGTCGCGATTAAAGGGAGAGCGCGATTCACCCGACGCTTGCGGGTGCGGAGAGACGGGGAACGCCGGCCGATGAGGAACAAGCTCGTATGGACTGCCGCGCTTGCCCTGCTCGCCGCCGTTCTCGGCGGCGGCTTGGCGAGTGGCGCGTCGCTGCCCGGGTCAAACATCAATCTCCCCGGGGGGACGCCCACGGTTCCGACTCCCCAGTGCCCCGCGGGCCAGATCCTTGATCCCGTACATCTCATATGCGTGCCGAGCATCACGCCGCCCGACACGTCCCCTCCCGGGTCAGGCGGTGGGGGATCGAACAACGGTTCCAGCGGCACCACCACGACTCCAAGCGGGACCACCACCTCCCCCAGCGGCAGCACCTCGGTCACCGTCACCCCGAGCACCGCGGGCGGGGGCAACGGCAAGAACGGCGGCGGCAACGGCCAGACCGGCGGCGTCGGCCCGGGCAAGTCCAAGAATCAGGGCAAGAACCAGCAGAAGCAGAACAAGATCCACGTGCCGCCTCCCTACCAGGCGAACGGCACTCCGACGGTCGGCAACCCGACGACGACGATCGCCTCCTTCGGGCCGGCGCCGATCGGCGTCCCCAACTTCGTCATCGACCAGTTCGAGATCCCCCCCTTCCTGCTTCCGATCTATCAGGCCTGCGGCACCGAATACGAGATCCCCTGGGAGGTTCTTGCCGGGATCAACAAGATCGAGACCGCGTTCGGCACCAACCTCAACGTCTCCAGCGCCGGGGCGATGGGATGGATGCAGTTCATCCCCTCGACCTGGCAGGCCTACGGGGTCGACGCCAACGGAGACGGGCGCAAGGACCCCTACAACCCGGTCGACGCGATATGTGCCGCGGCCCGATATCTGCGCGCCGCCGGCGGAAACCAGGACCTGCGTTCAGCGGTCTTCTCCTATAACCACGCCAGCTGGTACGTGGACGAGGTTCTGCTCTACGCGCGCTCCTACGGCAACATCCCCGGGGCCCTGCTCGGCTCGCTGACAGGGCTCACCCAGGGCGCCCACTTCCCGGTCGCCGCCAACGCCCGTTACGCCGATGACATCTCGGCCCGCCAGGCGATCCACGACTCAAAGACGGGGCGCAAGCAGTACGGCAACGCAGCCAACGTGATCGAGTCTTCGCCGACCCGGCGTGGAATCAACATCTTCTCCAGGTCGGGCGCCCCGGTCGTCGCCGTCAACGACGGCGTGATCAAGGAGATCGGCACCAGCCGCAAGCTCGGCCATTTCATCGTCCTGGAGGACTCCTACGGGAACAGCTTCACCTACGCGCAGCTCGGCTCGATCGCGCGGACCTATCCGGTGGCCAAGCCGATGAAGCTGTCCGCTGCCGATCTCAAAGTCGCGGGCCCGCCCAAGGACCGCAAGCCCCGCGCGCCGGCTACGAAGGGCGCCGGCAACATCGGCACCAACCCGTCGGCACCGGGCGCGGCCGTGAACCCCGGGGAGGTCGGCAATGCACTGAAGAAGATGCTCTCGCAGCTGGCGTCGAGCCCTGCCGGAAACTCCAAGGCCGGGGGCAAGACCAAGTCCAGCGGCGCCTCGCTGGGCGGCCAGCTCGACGGTCTCGCCGGCCAGAAGGTGCCCGGTTACTCAACCTTCAAGGGTTACTTCAGCGATCTTCTCGGCCTCAACAGCAAGAACGCCAAGCTGGTCCGGTTGCAGAAGGGCTCACACGTGTCCGGCGGCACCGTGCTGGCCCGGCTCGGCGGATCGCAAAACGGCGCCGCTTCTCACATCAACTTCGCGATCCGTCCAGTGGGCCACGGGGCGCCGCAAATCGACCCGAAGCCGATCCTCGACGGCTGGAAGCTGCAGGAGTCGACGGCGATCTACCGGGCGGCCGGCAAGAACCCGTTTGGGCAGAACCTTGGCGTCAGCGATGTGCTGCTGATGTCGAAGGAGGCGCTGCAGCGCCGTGTGCTGTCCGACCCCCGTCTGCGGATCTACCCCTGTGGGCGCAACGACATTCGCACCGGCCAGGTCGACCGCCGCGTGCTGGCGACGATGGAGTTCCTGGTCGCGAAGGGCTTCGGGCTGACGATCAGCTCGCTGAAGTGCGGGCAGAGCCTGCAGCGCACATCGGGCAACTCGAGCGCGAACAGCAGCGGAGCTGGGATGGACATCGCCCAGGTCAACGGGATTCCCGTGGCGGGCCACCAGGGTCCCGGCACGCTCAGCGACGCGCTGATCAAGACCACGATGCAGCTGCAGGGCACGATGCGACCCAACCAGGTGATCTCGGGGCAGAACCTGCCTGGGCCGGTCAGCTTCAACCAGCCGGACTACCGGGACCGCATCCATATCGAGTTCAACCAGCTCTACGGCTCCGGCTACTACGCGGATCCGTTCGCGGACGCCACCAACCTGATCTGGGGACGGATCGACATGGGGGTCGACTTCGTCGGCAACGGGCCGATCAACGCGATCGGCGACGCGGTGATCCTGAAGACCGGCGCTCCCGGCTGGCCGCAGGGTGGCGGCGTCCTCTATCGCTTGCTCGACGGCCCACGGGCGGGTGCGGTCATATTCGTCTACGAGGGAGTGGAGGCGCTGGTGCGTCCCGGCCAGAGGGTCCTGGCCGGACAGCCGATCGCGCAGTTCATCCCCGGCTCGATCGAGATCGGCTTCGCCGACGCGAACGGGGTGCCGTTGAGCCACGCGATCTACACCGAAGGCATGGTCACCCCCTGGGGCCGCGAGATGCAGGCCTTCATGAACGAGATCAGCGGCACGTCCAACCAGCAGTTCTCGCAGCTCCTCAAGCCGGGCCAGTGGCAGCGCCTGGTCCAGCGCCTCGGCCAGATCCAGAACCCGAGCGTTCCGACCGCGCCCTCGCAGGCCTCGACTCCGGCCGGTAAGAAGCAGGCGTCCTCGGCCAACAAGGGCAAATAGGCTGCGGCCATAGCCGCCAACGCCCAGCTCTTCCCCTTCGCACAGCTCGAGTTCGCGGGTCAGATCGGCCTCGGCGACGGGCGCTATCTGGCGCGCACGGCTGGCGATGAGAAGGCCGGGTCCGGAGACGACGAGGAACGCCAGGAGGTTCTGGTCGTGCAGACGATTGGCACCCCGCGCCCGGCCAAGCGCCGCCGCCGGGCCCGCGAGGCGGAGAGCGGACCGCCCGGCGAATTGCCGCTGACCCGGATCACCGCGGTGAAGGCAGACCCGTTCGCAAATGACTCCGAGGCGGCCGAGTGGCTGCAGCAGCTGAGCGGCGACCCCGACGCGCTCCTCGATGCCGCCGAGGATGGCCTGCGACTGCTGAACCGGGCACTCTCGGTGTTGCGAGCCGCCAGCGGCGACCCCTACGTCCACGAGCTGGGCAGCGAGCGGGCGCTTGCGATCCGGGTCGGCTACGGCAGCGGCGAGCAGGTCTCCGAGGGGGAATGGATGGAGGCCCGCGAGCTGGAGCCCGGCGCCCCGG
>JALYTG010000246.1 GCA_030854405.1 Chloroflexota bacterium
GCTGTTCATCTACGTCAACACCGACAAGATGAAGGAGAACCCGGCGATCAAGGCATTCGTCGATTACTACCTCTCCGATGCGGGGATCAAGGCGGTCACGGAAGCGGACTACATCGCTCTGAAGAGCGACGAGCTGGAGAAGGCCCGCGAAGCGTGGACAGCGGCTGCCGGCTAGGCCTGGGCATGCAACGCACCGAGCCGGGCGGCGCTCCACCCTCCGGCTCCCACCTTTCCCTCAACCCGCCTCTCCGCTAGGATCGTCGCGCCGATGACCGCAGGCAACAGAACCGCTCCCGGCAGCCTCTCCATCGCCGATCTGCGTCTCGATTCCGGTCGACGTCGGCGCGAGCGGACGATTCATTTCCTCTTCATGGGTGCCGCTGTCCTATCGATCGTGATCAGCGCGGCGATCGTTCTCTCGTTGATCGGCAACGCCCTCTCCTTCGCGGTGAGGGTGAATCCCGCCAGCCTGTGGACCGATGGCTGGTTTCCAAGACGCGGCATGTATGACGTCCGAACCCTCCTGGCGGGCACGCTCATCATTGCCGGGGTCGCGATGCTGATTGCCGCCCCACTGGGTATCGGAGCCGCGATCTACCTCTCGGAGTACGCGCAGGCCGGCACGCGCGCCCTGCTCAAGCCGGCGCTGGAGGTACTCGCCGCGATCCCAAGCGTGGTGCTCGGCTTCTTTGCGCTCACCTGGATTAGCCCGATTCTTATCCACCCCGTCAGCGGGGCTCCCCTCTTCAACATGGCGGCGGCGGGTGTGGCGGTGGGGATCCTGATCATGCCGCTGATCGCGTCAGTCGCCGAGGATGCGATGCATGCGGTCCCCGCCTACCTTCGCGAGGCGTCGTACGGCCTCGGCGCACGCAAGCGCACCACCAGCCTCCAGGTCGTCGTGCCCGCCGCCATCTCCGGCATCATGGCAGCGCTGATCGTGGGCGTCTCGCGTGCGATCGGCGAGACGATGATCGTCGCCATCGCCGCGGGAGCCACCGGAGGGAGTCTCTTCGAGCTCAATCCGTTTCACCCGGGGCAGACGATGACAGCCGCTATGACCTCACTTGCTATCGGGTCCGACAGCGTGCGGGGCGCGGCCCTCACGTTCGAAAGCCTATTCTTCGTCGGCTTCCTGCTCTTCGCAGTGACCCTCGGGCTGAACCTCGTCAGTGACAGCTTTGTCCGCCGAGTGCGTGAGCGTTACTGATGGCCAGCATTGGTCGCCCGCAGCAGGTGACCACCACGGAGCTTGTTGAGCGTCGCCTTCGCAGCGCGACGGTCGACTGGCGGGGTTACCTGCTGCAGGGCTTGCTGCTGATGTCGCTGCTTCTCGCGCTGGCCGTGCTCGCAGTCTTGCTGGGCGACATCATCATCAAGGCGATCCCGGTGTTCGTCGAGCGGCCACTCGAGTTCCTTACGGGACAGCTTTCGGCGCGGCCCCAACGCGCCGGGATCAGCCAGGGAATCATCGGCTCCCTGCTGCTCATGGGCTTCGTGGTGGTGCTGGCAATTCCTCTGGGCATTGCCGCAGCCGTCTACCTCGAGGAGTATGCCCACGATACGCGCACCACTCGCTTCATCAATACAAATATCCGCAACCTGGCTGGAGTCCCCGCGATCGTATTCGGCCTGTTGGGCCTGGCCGTTTTCGTGACGCTGCTGAGGCTCGGCAACACGCTGACCGCGGGAGGGCTAACGCTCGCCGTACTCGTGCTGCCGATCGTCGTGATCACCACTTCGGAGGCGCTGCGCGCGGTTCCGGTCAGCATTCGGGAAGCGGCTCTTGCAGTCGGCGCGACTCGGTGGGAAACGGTCCGTAGCCACGTGCTTCCTTACGCGGCGCCGGGCATCATGACGGGGTCGATCCTGAGCCTGGCGCGGGCTTTCGGGGAAACGGCGCCGTTGCTGCTGGTGGGCGCCGTTGCCGGCACCTTCAGCTCCAGCGGCAGCATCCTGAGCCAGCTCTTTGGCTCTTATACCGCCCTGCCCACGATCGTATACAACTTCGCCCGCGAGTCGAAGGCCGAGTTCCGCGCCCTGACGGCGGCCACGATCGTCGTGCTCCTCGTTGTGATTCTGCTTGTCAATGCAACGGCCATCATCCTGCGCAACCGGTACGATAGAAGGTGGTAGAGGAACGTATGGCCGTCGAGATGACGCCGCGCGAGGCGGCGACGGAGACCCGAACTGATCAGCAGCAACCGCGCATAACGGTGACCGCGCGTGAAGCCGACGAGCGCCCGCTGACGGACGTCGAGGTCGTCTTTGACGTCCAATCGTTCTCCGCCTATTACGGTGGATTCCGGGCCCTGCGCGACGTCAGCTTCCAGGTCCACAAGAATCGGATCACCGCGATCATCGGTCCCTCCGGCTGTGGCAAGAGCACCCTGCTGCGCTGCTTCAACCGCATGAACGACCTGGTCGACACGGCGCATTTCGAGGGCCAGATCCTCTACCACGGGATCGACCTGTATGACCCAGGCGTCGACCCGGTCGAAGTTCGGCGCCGAATTGGGATGGTCTTTCAGAAGCCGAACCCGTTCCCCAAGTCGGTCTACGACAACGTTGCGTTCGGCCCGCGCGTCGCGGGGTTCCGCGGGGACATGGACGAGCTGGTGGAAGCTTCGCTGCGCCGTGCGGCCCTCTGGGATGAGGTGAAAGACAAGCTCAAGGCGCCCGGGACGGCGCTCAGCGGGGGCCAGCAGCAGCGTCTCTGCATCGCTCGCGCGATCGCGGTCGAGCCCGACGTGATCTTGATGGATGAACCATGCTCGGCTCTCGACCCCATCGCGACACTCAAGATCGAGGAGCTGATGCGCGAGCTGAAGGAGAACTACACGATCGTCATCGTGACCCACAATATGCAGCAGGCGGCCCGCGCCAGCGACGTGACGGCATTCCTCACCATGGGCGATGACCGCGCCGGCCATATGGTGGAGATGGCTCCCACCGCCCGCCTCTTCACGCGCCCCGAGAATCGGCTGACCGAGGACTACATCACGGGCCGGTTCGGCTGATGGAGGGCAAAGAGGCGAGGCCTATCGAGGCCGCGGCAACGCATGCTCGCAGCGGCCTGCGCTCGGGCTTCGATCGCCAGCTCGAGGCGACGAAGGACGACGTGCTGCGCTTGGGAGCGATGGTCGAGGAGGCACTCGAGCGCGCTGGGCGAGCCATGGTCGGACGCGATGTCGACCTGGCCGATACGGTCCGTTGGGACGACAGCAATGTCAACGAGCTTCAACGCCGCATCAACACGGAGATCACAGCGGTCATCGCGACACAGGCACCGATGGCGCGCGACGTCCGGGAGCTGCTGGCCCTCTATCACGCCTCGGCTGAGCTTGAGCGCATGGGCGACTACGCGGTGAACATCGCCAAGCTCGCGCAGCAGATCGCCGCTGAGCCGGAGGTGCCGATCTTCCGCCAGATCCCACTCATGGAGCAGCTGTGCCGAGAACAGCTGCGGGCCGCGATGCGCGCGCTGGTAGACGTCAGCGAGGAGGGGGCCCGCGCCGTGTGCGCCCGCGACGACGAGATTGACCATCTCTACAACAGCGTGTACG
>JALYTG010000078.1:0-452 GCA_030854405.1 Chloroflexota bacterium
CTGCCAGGAGCGGCTCGGTGTGGCCGTGGCTGACTGCTACGTTGTTGGCGACGCGGTTTGGGATCTGCTCGCCGCCAGGCGCGCCGGCATGCTCAGCGTTGGCCTGCAATCAGGCGGGTATGGCGAAGACGAGCTCCTGGCTGCCGGCGCCTTCCGGGTCTATCGGGATGCGAGCGACCTTCATCGGTCGATCGACGAGCTCGGCATCTAGCCCCAACCAGAACGGTTACCCGCTTCATCCCGACGACTACGGCGCCAGCGTGATGTACGCGCTCTTCAGCCAAACCTGCAGTCGGGGGTGACCTTGCCCAGGGCACTCTCGAGAGCGGCCAGCTCCTGATCATCGAGTTGCTCGACGAATAGTTTCGAGACCCCGCGCGCATGGACCGGCGCGGTCTCGGCCAGGCGGGCAACTCCCGCGTCGGTCAGGGCGACCACGACACCACGTGCGT
>JALYTG010000078.1:462-9920 GCA_030854405.1 Chloroflexota bacterium
GTACTGGCTCGCCGAACGAAGCCTTCATCAACCAGCCGGGCGACACGGCGGGTCATGCCCGACCGCGAGATGAGCGCCCGGGCGGCGAGCTCCGTCATGCGCAGCTCACCAGCGGCGAGCGCCAGCTGGGCGAGCACGTCGAAATCGGCCAAGGCCAAGCCAGTCTCCTTTTCGAGATCCAGCTCGAGCTGGCGCAGAAGCGCGGCATGTGCCCGCAGCAGTGAGGTCCAGGCCTCCAATCCGCGCCCGCCCGGCAGCTCTTGCGCCACGAGCCGGTCGAGGAGACCAGCGACATCGGTTTCGAATGGTACTTGCATGTGCAACCAAGCAGGAGTATGGTATTTGCAGTCGCAAGTATAGCAGGGAATCGCCCTGCAGGAAGCCTCAAATGATCGCAGAACTCCACCCCGACCTTGATTGGTCGATCAGCCGTCGGTTCGGGACACTGGCCGATGAGGCCCGCGTGCAGCGGACCGCCGCCGCCCTGGAAGCGAACGGAATCAGCGTGCTGCGCGCCGCGGACGGCGCGGAAGCGCAACGGATGGTGCTGGGTCTCATCCCGGACGGATCGCAGGTGCATCACGGCGCCTCGCAGTCGCTCGACGTGTCGGGCGTCAGCGACGAGATCGACAAGTCCGGTCGCTACCAGCCCCTGCGGCCGCGGATCTGGAGCATGGACCGCCAGACCCAGGCCGACGACATCCGCCGCTTGTCTGCAGCGCCAGACGTGATGCTCGGCAGCGTGCACGCCGTGACCGAGACCGGGTCGTTGATCGCGGCATCGATGAGTGGCAGCCAGCTCGGCCCGTATGTCAGCGGGGCCGGTCGAGTGATCCTGGTGGTGGGGACGCAGAAGATCGTGTCCGACCTCGAGGAGGGCCTTCGCCGGATCGACGAGTACGCCTTCCCACTCGAAGATGCCCGCGCCCAGGCGGCGTACGGCATTCACAGCGCAGTCAACAAGGTCCTCATCATCAACCGCGAGATCGTCCCCGGCCGCATCACCGTCGTCTTCGTCGACGAGGTCCTCGGCTTCTAGCACATGCGAATGACACCGAAGGAGCGACCTCGAATCATGGCCCCGTCCTCGCGAACTTCTCTCGTGGCTGGCGATTCACGCTGGCTCGCCCTCGTCGTCCTGTGCGCCGGAATGCTGATGATCGTCCTCGATGCGACGATCGTGAACGTGGCGCTGCCCTCGATCCAGAGCGATCTTGGCTTCGCGCAGTCGAGCCTGGCCTGGGTCGTTAATGCCTACCTGATCGCCTTCGGTGGCGTCCTGCTCCTGGCGGGACGACTCGGCGACCTTCTCGGTCGGCGGCGGGTCTTCCTTGCCGGTATCGCGGTGTTCACGGCGGCCTCCCTGCTATGCGGGTTGTCCGTCGGCCAGGAGATGCTGGTCGCGGCACGGTTCATCCAGGGCGTCGGAGGCGCCATGACCTCTGCGGTCATCCTTGGCATGGTCGTGACGATGTTCAGCGAACCGCGCGAGCGGGCGCGCGCGATCGGCATCTACAGCTTCGTCGCGGCAGCCGGCGCCTCCATTGGGCTTCTCGCCGGCGGCTTCCTGACCCAGGCGCTCAACTGGCACTGGATCTTTCTGGTCAATGTCCCGATCGGCATTGCCACCGCGTTCTTTGCCTTGCGGTTGCTCGAGTCCGACCGCGGGATCGGGCTCGGCAAGGGCGCCGATGTGGTCGGTGCCTTCCTGGTGACGGCGGCACTGCTGCTCGGGGTGTACACGATCATCCGGACGACCGACTTCGGGTGGGGATCGGACCACACACTCGGGTTCGGGGCGGCGGCGATCGGATCGCTCATCACCTTCGTCGTGCGGGAGTCGCGGACCGCGAACCCGCTCATCCCATTCCGCGTCTTCGGATCGCGCAACGTGTCCGGGGCGAACGTCGTGCTGTTGCTCATCTTCGCCGCGCTGTTCGGGATGTTCTTCCTGGGCAGTCTCTACTTCCAGCGGGTCCGTGGTTACGATCCGCTCGGCATCGGGCTGGCGTTCCTGCCGTTCAGTCTCTCCATCGCAATCCTGTCATTCGCATCCGGGCCGCTGATCACCCGCTTCGGCGCCCGTGCGGTGCTCCTGCCCAGCCTTGTGCTGATGGGCACGGGGCTGGTGCTCTTCGCGCGGGTGCCGGTCGAGGCTGACTACGTCGTCGACGTGCTGCCCTCTGTTCTCCCGCTTGGCGTGGGCTTCGGGCTCGCGTTCCCTTCGCTGATGGCGCTTGGGATGTCGGGCTCGAGCGAGCACGATTCCGGCCTCGCGTCCGGGCTGCTCATGACGACCCAGCAGGTCGGTGGAGCGCTGGGCCTGTCGGTCCTCGCTTCGCTCTCGGCGTCGCAGACGAACCGGCTGCTCGCGGCGTCGGCCGCCGAGCCGACGGCGCTGACGAACGGCTACCAGCTGTCGTTTGCCATCGGCGCCGGCCTCGTGCTCGTGGCGCTCATCGTCGCGGGCACGGTCCTGCGGCCGGCCGAGGAAGCCGAGGAAGGGGCGCTGCAGGAGCGCGACCGGCTGCTCGGCGATGCGCCTGACGGCGGGACCGCCGCCGCGCGGGTCCGCTAGAGATGCCAGATTCGATGCTCGGTGTCGGGATCATCGGGGTCAGTCCTGTCCGGGGCTGGGCCGCCACCGCCCACATCCCCGGAAGACGGTGAAGGAAGTCGTCGTAGTCGGCATAGGCGGCCAGGGCGATGCGTCGCCCGCCAGGCTCGTCGGAGTCGCCAGGAT
This sequence comes from Chloroflexota bacterium, assembly GCA_030854405.1. The sequence goes on from JALYTG010000078.1 coordinate 3,206, forward strand.
CGAGCGCAGCCGTTCGTAGCGCCCGCTTGGCGGCCTCCCCACCGCACAGGACCGCATAGGCATCAGACTGGCGAGGCCCTTGGCGAGGACCTGAACCTTTCGCCCGATCGCTCGTTCCTTCCGCTGCAGCTCCGCCTGAAGCTGCGCCGCCCGGGCGAAGCTCTGCTCGAGCTGCCCTGGGGAAACGACCCCGATTGGTCATGGTTCCATGCTGGCTCTCGTCGGCGCGGTTGCAACCCCGGCCGCGTTCGGCGTGCCCCGGCAGGGGTAGAATGGTCGTGCGCGGGCGACTTCGCTTGACTCACACGCGAATCCGCTAGTTCGCATGACTCTTCTGTGAATGTTCGCCTGACACTCCCGGATTCAGACGGCGCAGGGCGTCCGTTCTGAGGCGACATCACGCTCGGCGAGCGTGGAATCGAGCCGGTCACCGGCCGGAGGCTCGGTGCCACTGCGCCTGACTCTGGATCAGGAGATCGAAGGTTCGAATCCTTCCGCCCCAGCCAATACCCTGCGCGCCTCGGCCACCGGTGTAGCGTGTGGTTCCCGATTACGGGATTCAAGGCGTGCAGCGGAGGATGTGGAACGTGCTCCCCATCGAAGAGGTCCGGCTACTCCATCGGCATGGCGACGAGTGGCGGGAGATGCGGCCGGCTCATCACGCCCCAGCCGAGCACGACATCGAGCGTCAAATCCTGAAGGGTGGGCGCCTCTTCCGATGTACAAGCTGCGACCTGCAGTTCCGGGTCGAGGGTGCCGAGGACGAGGACTAGGCGCTTCGGGATACCGTGCTGCTCAACGCCCGCTGTCGAGCCATTCCAGAACGGCCGACGCATTCCGTTCAGGCTCCACGATCGGATAGAAGGCCTTGACGACTCGGCCCCGAGCAGTGATCAGGGTGAGCCGTTTGTAGAACGTCTGTCCCGACAGGGTGAACGTCGGCAGGCCGAGGGCGTCAGCGAGCTGTCGACCGGGGTCCGAGATCAAGCGATAGCGGAGACCGACGCGGCCGGCAAAGGTTCGCTGCTCATCAACCCCTTGCACGCTCAGACCAGCGAGGGTCGCGCCGATATCGTGAAAGCGGTCGTGAGCGTCGCGGAACGCGCACGACTGCGCCGTACAGCCACGCGCGCCAGGCACAGAGTCCCAGCCTGGAACCGGGGCATCGGGCAGCCCGGTTGCATGTGGGTAGATGAATAGGACGAGGAGATCGCGGCCCAGCTCCGCAAGATCCACCGGTCCGCGCGTCGAGTCAAGCGTGAGCGCCGGCAAGTTTGCGCCGCGCAGACGGTCGGCAAGATCGGCATGCAACCTGGTCGGATCTGGCGCGGTCGCTTCAGCGTCGGTCATATCGCTCACCTCCTGGTGGAGGGCTACGAGCTACTGGGTCGTACGGCGCTGGTAGAGCCAGAGCCCGAGCGGGAAGAAAACGGCCAGGAACGCCACCGACCAGATGACGGACGGCAGGAGGGCCGAATACAGGTTCGTGCCGAGCGTGAGGTCGCGCACGGCGTTGACCACGTGGGTCATCGGCTGGTGGTCGGCGAAGATCCGCAACCAGCCCGGCATCGTGTTCGTGGGGACAAAGGCGCTGCTGACGAAGGTGAGCGGGAAGACGAGTGCGAAGATGATGCCCTGCAAGGCTTCCGGGGTACGTACCAGCGCGCCCATCGCGACGCCGACCCAAGAGAGTGCAAAGCCGAAGAGGAGCATGAGCCCGACAGCCGCGAGACTGCCCAGGATTCCGCCTTGGGGACGGAAGCCGACCAGCATGCCGACCACCCACATGATCGCGACGGCAAGGCCCGCGCGCATCAGGTCGGTCAGGGTGCGCCCGGTCAAGACCGAGGACTGCGACATCGGCAGCGAGCGGAATCGGTCGATCATGCCCTTCTGCAGGTCGTTCGCGAGAAGCACGCCGGTGAACACTCCGGCGAAGGCGACCGTCTGGACGAAGATCCCGGCCATGAGGAAGTTGACGTAGGAGGCATCCTGGCCGCCCTGGTTCCCGACGCTGATGGCCCCGCCAAAGACGAAACTGAAGAGGATCACGAACATGATCGGGCTCAGGGTCACGTCGAGCAGCAGCTCCGGGGTGCGCTTGATGTGAATGAGGTTGCGCTTGATCATCTCCCACGAGTCGCGCAGCCACCAGCCGAAGCTGCTCATCCCCCGGCCTCCGTCGTGCCTTCTGCCGGACGGCCGGTCAGTGACAGGAACACCTCGTCCAGGGTGGGACGCCGGAAGCCGATGTCATCGACTTGCACGCCGGCCGCGTCGAGCTCGCGGATCGCGCGCGTCAGGACCCCGTCGTGCGAGGTGACCGCCACGCTGACGTGTCGGGCCTCCTCGTCGACGCGCGCCGGACCTTCGCCGAGGGCTTCGAGAACTCGCCGTGCGGCGTCCAACGACGAACTGTCACTGATGGTGATCTCGAGGCGCTCGCCGCCGACTTGCTGCTTCAGCTGGAGTGCGGTGCCGCGCGCCATGACGCGTCCGTGATCGACGACCACGATGTCATCCGCGAGCCGATCCGCCTCCTCGAGATACTGGGTCGTCATGAGCACCGTGGTGCCGCCGTCCGCGAGCCCGGCGATCAGGTCCCACATCGAGAGCCGGCCCTTCGGGTCGAGCCCGGTGGTCGGCTCGTCGAGGAAGATGACCGGCGGTTGGGCCATCAGCGCCGCCCCGAGGTCCAGGCGTCGCCGCATCCCCCCGGAGTAGGTCTTCACGGTCCGATCCGCCGCGTCGCTGAGCTCGAAATGATCGATCAGCTCCGTCGCCCGCCGGCGGGCCTCAGCGCCTGACAGGCGGTACAGACGTCCCACCATCTGAAGGTTCTCCTGTCCGGTGAGGAGCTCGTCGAGTGCGGCGTACTGGCCGGCGACGCCGATCTGGGCCCGCACCTCGGCCGGCCGGCGCACGACGTCGATGCCGGCCACGGTGGCATGGCCCGCGTCGGGGCGCGTCAGCGTGGTCAGCACCCGCACTGCGGTCGTCTTGCCCGCGCCGTTCGGGCCGAGCATGCAGAGGATGGTCCCCTCCGCCGCGTCGAAGTCGAGACCCGCCAGGGCATGCGTCTCGCCGAAGGATTTGTGGAGGCCGACGGCCTCGATCATGGCTCGGGACATTGCTGACCAGCCTACCCGATTTTCATTTGGGCTTCCCTGGAGCAGCCGGGCTCCGCGAGCCACGATTCATGCGGCGGCGGACGCTCCGAGAAGCGAGGCACGCAGGCGAGCGACACCCTCGTCGACCTCCTCTGGACTGATGACCAGCGGCGGCACCAGGCGGAGGGTGGTATCGCCCGTCGCGTTCACGAGGAGCCCATGCTCCTCGCGGGCGAGCTCGACCACGCGGCGGGCGATCGGCTCGGCTGTTTCGACGCCGATCATCAGCCCGCGGCCCCTGATCTCGGTCACCAGCCCCTCCGAGATGAGTGGCTGCAGCCCGGCCGCGAACTGTTTCCCGCGCTCTCGGGCTCGCTCGAGCAGACCCTCCTCGTCGATGACGCGCAGGGTGGCGATGGCCGCCGCCGCGGTCAGGGGGTTGCCCCCCAGGGTCGTGCCATGGTCGCCGAGCTGGAACGAGGAGGCCGATTCGCGGGCCAGCAGCGCACCGATCGGGACGCCCCCGCCGAGCCCCTTGGCGAGCGTGACGACGTCTGGAATGACGGGCGTCTGCTCGAACGCGAAGAACGTCCCCGTGCGCCCCATGCCGGTCTGGATCTCGTCGAGGATCAGTAGCGCGCCGGCTTCGTCGGCGGCCTCGCGCGCGGCGACCAGGTACGACTCATCCAGCGGGTGGATGCCGCTCTCGCCCTGGATCGGCTCCAGGAGGATGGCGGCCGTTCGGTGGCCGACCGCGGCCCGAAGCGCATCGGTGTCGTTGATCGGGACGTGGATGAAGCCGTCGGGCAGGGGAGCGAAGGGCGCGGCGTACTTTGGCTGTCCGGTGGCGCTCAAGGACCCGAGCGTGCGACCGTGGAATGCGCCGGTGAGCGAAATGATCTCGTACGCGCCGCGCGCGTTGCCGTGGCGTCGGGCCAGCTTGATGGCCGCCTCGTTCGCCTCCGTCCCGGAGTTGACGAAGAAGGCCCGATCGAAGGGTGATCGTGCCAGGAGCATTTCGGCCAGATCGAGCTGAGGCAGGGTGTAGTACAGGTTCGAGACGGTGAGCAGGGTGCGAGCCTGCTGTGCCAGCGCATCGGCCACGGAGGGATGACTGTGGCCCAGCACGTTGACCGCGATCCCGGCCACCAGGTCGAGGTAGCTCCGACCCTCGTCGTCCCAGACCCACGAACCCTCGCCGCGCGCGATGACGAGCGGCTGCCGAGCGTAGACCTGCATGTGGACCCGCGCCTCGCGCTCGATGCCGGAGGCGCTCGTGGTGGAGACGAGGTCAGACATCGGGAATATCCTCGCCGGCGCGGAGCGCCTCGAACTGGGTTCGCAGCCTCCGCAGCGTCTCGCGGTCGCGACACGCGATGAAGATCGTGTCGTCTCCGGCCAGGGTGCCCACCAGGCCGTTCAGTGGCAGCAGGTCGACTGCGCGCGCGATGGCGTTGGCCCCTCCGGGCGACGTGCGCAGCACGAGCAGCGGAGCCGCCTCGTCAATGGTCAGCGGCAGGTCGAGGAGCAGCCGTCGCAGGCGATCCGCCGCGCCGGGGTCGCGCGCACGCGGAAGGTCGTCGCTCGACAGGTAGACCGGTGCGCCGGCGCGGACCCCGCGCACGATGCCCAGAGCCGCGAAGTCGCGAGATACGGTGGCCTGGGTCACCTCCACGCCCCGGCGCGCGAGCTCCTCGACCACCTGCTCTTGTGAATGGATCTCGCCCGTTGCGATGAGGCGCCGGATGAGCTGCCGCCGAGCCAGGGGCTTGCGAAGATCCTCGGTCATGCGGCGGTCACCCTCGTGCCGACCGCGCTCCCGCGCAGAGCCTCGACCAGGTCCGGGCCGGCGCGACCGTCCAGGATCCGCACCTCGCAGCCGGCGCGTGCCGCGAGGAGCGCCGCGCGGAGCTTCGGACGCATGCCGGCGCTGGCCGAGCCATCCTCGAGCATCCGCTCGGTGGCCTCGGCATCGAGTCGGTCGACGACCCGTCCGTCGAGCTGGACGCCCGGGACGTCGGTGCAGAGCAGGAGCGTGCCGCCCCGGCTCGCGGCGATGGCCCCGGCGGCCTCGTCCGCGTTCACGTTGAGGAGCGACCCCGCGTCGTCGGCGGCGACGGATGCCACCACCGGGAGCGCTCCGGCAAGGATGAGCGCCTCGATCAGCCACGGCACAGCGCCGACCACTTCACCAACCTCGCCGTACGCAGCCTCGCGACGACGGATGCGCAAGAGTCCGCCATCGGCGCCGGTGAGGCCGACCGCCGTGCGGCCTGCCGCGCCCAAGATCGCGACCATGCGCGTGTTCACCAGGCCGCCGAGGACGGCGATCACCACCTCGAGCGTCGCCGGATCGGTCACCCGTAGCCCGTCGTGGGTGCGGGGCTTCAGGCCCAGCCGCTTGCTCCAGCGCTCGACCTCGTTGCCGCCGCCGTGGACGACGACGGTGTCGGGCGGCGCCGACCGCGCCACCAGCCTGACGCTCTCCGCCTCCCGGCCCGCGACGCCGCCGAGCTTGATGGTGACGGGGGTCACGTCCGGTACTCGCTGTTGATCGCCACGTACTCTGCGGACAGGTCGCAGCCCCAGGCCATGCCGGATCCGTCGCCGACACCGAGGTCGAGATCGATGGCGACCACATCTCCCTGCAAAGCCCTGCTTGCCTCCATCTCGTCGTAATCGGTGGGAGTGCCACGGCAGACGGTGATCGGTCCGAGCCGGATGGTCAGCCGGTCAGGATCCAGGCGCGCTCCACTCCGGCCGGCCGCGGCCGCGATGCGCCCCCAGTTCGGATCAGCGCCGTGGACCGCGGTCTTGACGAGGTTCGAGCTGCATACCGCCCGCGCGGCACGACGCGCGTCTGCGTCCGTTCGTGCGCCGCGCACCGTCACGTCAATCCGGTGACGCGCCCCCTCCCCGTCCGCGGCGATCTGCTCGGCAAGGGCACGGCAGACCGCCTCGAGACCGTCGCGGAAGGCGACCATCCGCCGCCCGCTCGCCACCGATGGCCCATCAGCAGCGCCGCTGGCCATGAGCATGACCGTGTCGTTTGTCGACGGGTCGCCATCCACGCTCACCTGGTTAAAGGTCCGATCGACGACAGGGCGCAGCGCATCCCGCAGGGCCTTCGGCTCGATCCCTGCATCGGTCGTCAGGAAGGCGAGCATGGTGGCCATCTGCGGGTGGATCATCCCCGATCCTTTCGCCATGCCGCCGATTCGCACCGTTCGACCGCCACCCAGGTCGACCTCCGCTGCCGCCTCCTTGGGCCGGGTATCAGTGGTCATGATTGCCCGGGCCACCTCGCCGGCGGCTCGCCGACCGCGCCCCGGACGAAGCTCCGGCAGGATCGACGCGATGCCCTCGACATCAAGCCGTGAGCCGATGAGCCCGGTCGAGGCGGTGAAGACGAAACGCGGCGCTACACCGAGGCGCTCGGCCACCGCAGCCTGGACGCGACGAGCGTCGTCCAGGCCGGCGGCGCCGGTGCTCGCATTGGCACACCCGGCATTGGCGATCACCGCCGCGGCGTGACCGCGCGCCGCTCGCAGCGACCGCGACGCGAGGAGCACGGGCGCGGCGCGGACCCGGTTCGTGGTGAAGGT
>JALYTG010000011.1 GCA_030854405.1 Chloroflexota bacterium
GTCATGCGCTCCGAGCGGCCACGGGCTCCCGCAACAGATCGGTCGCCGCTGCCACACTGAGACCGCGGCCTTGGGTCCGTTCCGCCTGGAGGCCGTCATCGGTCAGGGCCGACCGGAGCACGGAGATCAGCTCGTCGCGGACCACCTGCTCGTGCGGTTCGAGGGGGGCATCCATCTCCTCCTCGGCTCGCCGCTCGCACGTCGTCGGCTCGGATCGTCGCGACGGTAGCGCTCATGCCACCGGCTCCCCTCGCTTGACCTCCTGCACCAGCCAGCCGTTTCCGTCGGGGTCATTGAAGGAGAGGAACGTTCCGTAGCTCTCGCGTTCGGGGTGGGGCCCCGGCGTCTGACCTTCCGCACCGAAATGGAACATCTCGCTGACGTCCACCCCCCGTTCGAGGAGCTCGGCCCGCGCCGCGTCGATATCGGAGACGACCAGGTGCAGGCCCTGGTAGGTGCCCGGCGCCGCCGCCAGCGGCATCCCTGTCCCGATGGTGATGGAGCACGCCGAGCCCGGCGGCGTCAATTGCACGACGCGAAATTCTTCGCCGGCTCGGTGGTCGACGTCCAGGTTGAAGCCGACCTTCTCCGTGTAGAAGGCCTTGGCGCGGTCCACGTCCGAGACAGGCACGACGATGAGTTCGAGCTTGAAGTCCACGTTGCAATCTCCCTGCTTGGATCGGCTGGGTCGCCGACGTTTCTACGCGGTGAAACGACGGACGCGTCGGAAACTCATCGGTGATGCGATGAGTCAGTCAGTTTTGAGCTCCGCGATCCGGCGCTCGGTGCGCTCGGCCTTGACCACATTCCCCTTCTGCCGATACAGCGCCAGCGCCGCAGACAAGGCGTCGACCGCCTCACCCTTCCGCCCCGCCAGCCGCAGCACTTCAGCCAATGCACTGAGCGTATCGCCGTGGGGGTCCAGGTACTCGCCCTGCTCTCGGATGGCGACCGCCTCCCGTACCAGACGCTCGGCGTCGGCCATCTCGCCTCGATGGGCAAGCACGAGGGCTCGGAGCTCCCTGCCGAACGCCTGCGACTCGAAGTCCGTCTGGGCGGATGTTTCCGTGGCGATCAGGGCGTAGCTTTCCGCCTCATCCCAGCGGCCCAACTCGCCAAGGACCTGTGCGACGTGGCCTGCGGCCGTCGACGAGAAGGCCAGATCGCCGGTCGCGGCCATGGCCTCGTAGCTGCGGCGCGCCGCTTCCAGGGCAGTCTCGGGGTTACCGGCCAACAGCTCGACGGGCGCGAGGAACATGGCCCCGGAGCTGTCAGCGATCTGCTTCAGACCCGTCTCGTCTGCAAGCCGATTGGCCGTTGCGATATCGGCGCGCGCCTCGTCGAATGCACCGCGCATCGCCTTGAGTCCGCCGATCGCGCGCCGAGTCCCCGACTCGACCCAGGGATGGCCTGGATTGTCGGCGATCAGCCCCTCCATCGCGGGAATTGCCTCTTCCACGGGTGTCGGGCCCCAGAACATGGATGCGGTGAGCCAGTGGACCATCTCGGGCCAAGCGCTCGCGCCAGCGGGTGCGCGCTCCAGGCCCTCGCTCAGCCGCCGGATGGCATCGGACGCGCGCCCCAGAAAAAAGAGATTCTCTCCAACCAGCAGCGTGGCGGCCGCCCATCCGTCAACATCGCCCGCGTCGCCCAGCAGGGCCACCAGCTCCTCCCCGCGGGCGATCAGGTCGGTCGTTTCCAAAGATTCGAGCGAGGCTCGAACCCTGAGGAGCGAAACCTCGGCACGCGCCGCGGCGAACGGCTCGTTCAGTTCTTGATACCCCTCCATCGCCGCTACCAGCGCATCGCGCGCGGCTCGGACCTCGGACTGGGCATCCAGCACCGCGCCAAGCCTCTCCAGGAAGCGAGGCCGCAGCGCGCCCCCATCGAGCAGGCCGACGGCGCTCTCCAGCAGCCGGCGCGCGGCGTAGAAATCGCCGCGGTCCGCGGCGCGCGTGCCCGCCGCACCGAGGTATTCCGCTGCTCGTCGCGCCAGGATTGCGGCATCGGCGTCCGGCAGGGCCAGCTCGGAGAGGTAGCCGTACGCCTGCTCGAGGTGATGGCCCAGGATCTCCTCGTACTCGATCCGCCGCTCACCCGCAGCCACTTCCAGCCAGTCCGCGAAGCGCCGGTGCATCTCAGCGCGCGCCTGCTTCGGCATCGCCTCGTAGGCGGCATCACGGATGAGCAGATGCCTGAACCGGTACGCCTCATCCCCGCTGAAGGCCGGCCTGTCCGGTCGCAGCAGCTCCTTGCGCATCAGGCTCAGCAGATGGCCCCGGACCTCGGCCCGCACCGCGTCAGGAACCAGGGCCGCCACGGCGCCTGCGTGGAACACCTTGCCTTCGACCGCGCCCGATTCCATCACGGACCGCTCCGGACGCGCCAGCAGGTCCAGCCGCGCTGCGAGAAGCGCCTGGATGGTGGGCGGAACCGTGATCCGCCGCAGGTCGCGGGCCGCCGTCCAGCTCCCGTTCGAGCGCACCAGCGACCCGTCGTCGATGAGCATGGCAAGCAGCTCCTCCACGAAGAGCGGGTTGCCATCGGCCGCCTCCGCGATACGTTGGCGCACATCAGCCTCTAGCTCGGCCTGGCCGAGGAGGTTGACCACCAGCTCGTCAGACTCAGCCGGGTTCAGCGCCTCGAGCTGGACGGTCGTGGCGGCCAGCTTGCCCCCGCCCCATGCTGGCCGCGCCTCGAGCAGCTCCTGTCGCCCAACGCACAGCAGGAGGATGGGCGCGTCCCGCGACCAGTCCGCGATATTCTCGATCAGGTCGAGCAGGCCCGGCTCCGCCCAGTGGACGTCGTCGAAGACGAGCACCAGCGGCCGTTCCCTGGCGAGCGCCTCGAATAGGCGCCGCACGGCCCAGACTGTTTCCTCCGGGTTGGGCGGCGCCTCGATCAGCCCCACCGTCTCGGCTACCCGCTCCACGATCCGCTCGGCGTCGTCCGCCCCGGTCTCCGCAAGCATCGCGGTGATCCTGTCGCGGGCGGTGGCCGGGTTGTCATCGTCAATGATGCCGGCCGCCTCGTGGACCATCTCGCGGATAGGCCAGAACGTGATGCCGTGCCCGTACGAGAGGCATCGGCCGCGGAGCAGGCGCACCTCCGGATCGAGTCCGGACAGGAACTCGTTGACGAGGCGCGACTTCCCCACCCCGGCGGCACCCAGGATCGTGAAGAGGTGGCAGACGCGTTCGGCGGTTGCCTGGGCGAACGCATCGGTCAAGGTCTGGCGCTGCCGCACCCGACCGACCATGGGCGCATCGGCCCGCCGCGCCGAACCCGCCACGCCTGAGGCCACTGCCAGCAGCCGATAGGCTCGGATGGGCTCAGCCTTGCCCTTCACCTTCAGCGCATCCAGCGGCTCCGCGCTGACTGCGTCGCGCACGAGGCGATGCGTCGTGCCGCCAATCACCACCTCGCCGGTCCCCGCCGCCTCCTCCAGGCGCTTGGCCAGGTTGACAGCATCCCCGGTCACGAAGCGCTGGCCGGCTCCGGCATCTCCGGCGACCACCTCACCGGTGTTGACACCGATGCGCCAGCCGATCGATACACCCAGACCCTCGCGCAGCTCACCGTCGAGCTCCACCAGGCGATCACGGACCGCCACCCCGGCCCGCACCGCTCGCAGCGCGTCATCCTCGTGCACGCGAGGCACGCCGAAGACCGCCATCACGGCGTCGCCGATGAACTTCTCGACCACGCCGCCGTGCTCCTCCACGATCCGCTTGATCTCGTCGAAGTGGCGGCTCATCACTCGCCTGAGCGACTCGGGGTCCAGCTTCTCGCCGACGGCCGTCGAGCCGGCTACATCCGCGAAGAGCGTGGTCACGACCTTGCGGACCTCTTCGCTCTCCGGGGCGGGCTGCGCGGCAAGAGCGGTCCCGCAGCGCGAGCAGAAGCGCGCCGCCGCCTCGTTTTCAGCTCCGCACGCCGGGCACGCCATCATGCCGGCGAGTGTACGGCTCGCGACGCGGCGGCGATTTGCGAGTCCCAGCGTCAATCGGCCACCCTATGGTCAGATTTGCTGGCGTTGGCAAGCATCGGCCAGGCAGGCACAGTCAGCTTGGCTCTTGGATCCTGATCCCGGCAAATTCAGCCAACCATTGGCCGATAGTCGCCAGCGCCAGCAAAACTCCGGTCCCACCTAGTCGGCGGGAAGGTGTCGCGCGCATCCAGCATGGCCAGTTTGGAGGCAACTCGCCACAAACAGGTCGCCGTACCATTCCCGCGTGGACGAACACGACACTCACCAGGCGCCCGCGGCCCGACGTTGCCCGCCTTCCTGAATCGGCTCTTGGCCATTGCCGACGAGCCGACCGACGACGACGACGAGCGACTGCGCAAGCGCTTCGGGGTGACGGGCTACATCAGCGTGGTCGCGCGACGACCTCTTCAGCCGATTCGACGAGCTGGCGGCCAGCTGTGGCGTCGAGAAGATCAAGACCATCGGCGACTCCTATATGGCGGTCGCCGGCGCACCGAGCCTCGCGCAGACCACGCGCAGTCGGCGATGGAGCTCGCCCGCGGCATGCTCCGCGCCCTCGCCGACGCGCGAAGCCGGCTGGGCCTGGCTCTGGAGCTGCGTGTCGGCCTGGCCAGTGGGTCGGTGGTCGGCGGGGTGATCGGCCAGAAGCGGATCCTGTTCGACCTGTGGGGGACACCGTGAATGTCGCCTCGCGCATGGAGTCGTCCGGGGTGCCCGGGCGGATCCAGGTGGCGGAGTCGACGCGGGAGGTGCTGCGAGCCTCCTGCTCCTTCGAGGAGCGCGGCCCGGTCGAGGTCAAAGGTCTGGGCCGCATGACCACGTCCCTGATCGGTCCCGCCTAGTCCTCAGTCGTCGAGGCCGGCGTCGATCGGAAAGCGAAGTAAGAGCCTACGATGAGGAGGAGGGTTCCGGCTCCGAGCACCGCTAGCGGGATGGGGATGCCGTTCCCGCTGCTCGAAACGCCGGGGGGCGGGCGCCAGTTGTCGTCGACCGGCCCCGCCATTCCGCTGCCGTCTGCCCACTGCACGCAGACCGCTCGGCTGAGCGCCGGCGCGGGCGGCGCCACCCCTGCGGGACGCTTGACTGGACCCTCAAGGTCGACCCGGTCTGCCGTGACCCAGATCATGCCGACACGGTTGTCGTCCGGGCCCGCGAGCCCGAGCCCGAGCGCCGCGAGCGTCGTCTCGCCGCCGAACGCGAAGCGCGTCACGCCGGCGCACGGCATCCCGCCGAAGCCTGGCGGCGGCGGCCCCGCGAGATCTCCGATGGCGCAGCCACTCACCAGCGTCGCCAGGATGATCATGCCCAGCCATTTCACGGGCTCGATTCTCCCAGAGGCGTCCACGCCGTTGCGCGACGCGCGCGATTTGCCAGTCCCAGCATCTATCCGCCGACCGATGCCCGGATTTGCTGGCATTGGCAAGGATCGGCCAGGCAGGCACCGTGAGCTTGGCTGTTCGTTGCTGATCCCAGCAAATTCAGCCAATCAGTGGCCGATAGTCGCCACCGCCAGCAAACCGCGGGCGCCATCAGTCGCCACCGCCAGCAAATCGCAGGCCCCGTCAGTCGGGGGGCGCCCCGTTAGTCGGCGGCGAACTGCTCCCGGTCCAGGGAGTTGGCGAAGTCGAGAAACTCGAGGTCGCCGGGCGACTGACCCGCGCGGGTGAGGAGCACACCAGCCACGGTGCACTGCTGAATCGCGTGGCTCAGCAGGTGCATCACGTAGAACCAGAGCGGGAAGGGCTCCTTCTCTCCGGGCGGCTTGGTGGCGAGGTCCTCATCGGTCAGGGCGGCCAGCCAGCTGCGCATCTCGGCCTGGTCGCGGCGCCAGTGGTCGACCAGGGCATCGAGCGTCGGAAATTCCTCGGGCTTGAGCTCCGCGTCGGGTCCCCAGGTCGTCACCGGCTCCCCGCGCAGCCGCTCGCGCCAGCTGAACTCGACGTCGAGCTCGTGAACCAGGGTCGCGCGGAGGTCGCGCGACCATACCGTCTCGGACGAGGTGAACTCGTCCGGTGACAGTTGCGTAGCTGCGCTCAGGATGCGGTCGCGCAACCAGAAGAGGTAGTCAAACAGCAGCTCGACGTCCGCCTTGCGCATGGAGTGTCAGACCGCGGCCAGCGTCTGCTGGAGCTGGAGTAGGTGAGCCCGGTCGTGCCCGGCGATCTCCTTGGTCAGAAGGTGGAAACTGAGTCGGCCGCGCTCCTCGTGGATGCCGTAGCGGTCCCAGGCGTCCCGCGGCGTGCCCGCGATCAGCGCGAGGTCCGCGGCCCGAAGTGCGCCGAACGCACTCAGCAGCTCACCGAAGGGCGGGCGCGCGAGGGTGGCCCACGCGTCCTGGTCGTACCCGATCAGGCGCGGCGTCTCCTGTGCAAGGATCGTCCGAGCGCGGAACGCGTAAGCGATCTCCGCGTCCCACAGGTGCCCGAGCAACTCCGCCACCGACCACTCGTTCGGCTCAGGTCGCTGCGTGAGCTGCTTCTCGGACAACGGCCCCGCCTGCTCGCGCAGGTTAACCAGCGTCGCCGCCATGACCGCCTGCGGATCCCGGCCGCCCAGCATAGCGAGCAGCTCCCGCTGGTAGGCCTGCGGGTCCCCGACCGGGTCGGCAACGATGATCCGCTCTTCCATGGCTCAGTCCGCCGAGGGCTCCAGCTCCGCCCGCGGCGCTGCGGGCTCCTGCGCCTCCGCGTTCTCCCCCATCCGCCCCGCCGGCAGAACGACCAGCACGATCAGCGCAGCAAACAGCGCGGTGATGATGCCAATCACGAACGTCGCTGCCGTGGCAAGCGAGAATGCCTGGTGGATGCCACTGACCATGGCCGGGATGAAAGGCTGGACCTGCGAGCGGAACGCCGCCGGCACCTGGGCAAGGATCGTGGCGCCAAGGTTCCCCACCCGGGCGAGGTTATTCAGCGTGGAGCTGCCGCCGGAGGCGAACTGCGTGGCGAACTGAGCGGGCACTCCCGCGGCGGTCAGCTGTTTCGGGACCTCCTCCAGCATCACCGAGCCGAAGATGGAGCCGGTGATTGCCAGCCCCACCGTCCCGCCCAGCTGCTGGAACAGCGTCACGCTGCTCGTGGCGGTTCCCAACTCGGTGACCGGCACCGCGTTCTGCACGACCAGCGTGAAGGCCGCGAAGCACGGGCCGATCCCCAGGCCGGCGATCGCCATCCAGAGCCAGACGAGGGGCTGCGGTGTATCGGGCCTCAGGTGGGTGAGCAGGAAGAGACCAAGCGCTAGCACAACCAGGGCTGCCACCATCAGCGTCTTGTATCGGCCGGTGCGCGCGATGAGCTGGCCCGAAAGGATCGCCGAGATGATCAGCCCGCCCAGCAGCGGCAGGATCGAATAGCCCGCCGCGGTGGCCGAGCTGCCGTTCACGACCTGGTACCAGCGCGGCAGGAAAACAACGGCAGCGAAGAAGCCCATCGCCGCGAAGAAGAACGCGAACACGCACGCCGTGAAGGCCCGGATCCGGAAGAGGCCAAGTGGCAGGATCGGCTCCTTCGCACGTGCCTCGGCCCAGATGAAGAGCGCGCCGAAGCCCAGGCCGAGCGCGATCAGCCCGCTGACGTCTGGATCGGTCCAGTCGCCGAACTGCTTGTTGGTGAGGCCGATGAGGATCGGGACCAGTGCCGCCACCAGGAGCCCGGCACCGAGGTAGTCGATCTTCGTGTCCTCGCCATGGCTGCGCACGCTGGGCAGCGTTCGCCAGATGATGAACAGCGCGATGGCACCAATGGGCAGGTTGACGAAGAAGATCCACTGCCAGCCGAAATTGTCCGTGATCAGGCCGCCGATGGCGGGGCCGACCAGCGAAGAGAGGCCAAAGACGGCACCGAAGAAGCCCTGGTATTTGCCGCGCTCCGAGGGAGCGAAGATGTCACCGATGATCGCCAGCGAGATCGGGAAGAGTGCGCCGGCGCCCAACCCCTGCAGGCCACGAGCGCCGATGAACTGCCACATCTGACCCGAGAGGGCCGAGAGGACCGAGCCGGTCAGGAAGATGATCACTCCGATCACGAAGAAGAGGCGTCGCCCGAACAGGTCGGAGAGCTTGCCGTACAACGGTCCGCTGACGGTGGCGGCCACGAGGTACGAGGTGAAGGCCCAGACATAAACGTCGTTGCCCTTGAGAGCGGTGACGATGACCGGCAACGCCGTGCCCACGATCGTCTGGTCCAGCGCGGCGAGGAAGATGCCCAGCATCACCGCGCCCAGGATCTCCATGCGCACGCGATGCGGCAGCTCAATGGGGGCTCGGTCGTAGGTGGCGGGCGCAGCGGCAGTCATGCTCGGTTCAATCTCCGGGTAATTTGGGGGGTTCGGGGGAGGGTCCTGGCGGCCCGGGTCGGCCTCTCAGCCTATCCCTGTCTGTTGGGCCCGAGGTTATGTCGCGGTTGACCCGGCGTCAACAAGGGCCGCCGCCGGGCCCCTGGAAGCGGCTGAAACGCGCTGGTTTGCTGGCCGTGGCGGGTATCGGCCACTGGTTCGCCGGATTTGCCGGGAGCGGCGACGAACGGCCAGGCTCAGGGGTGTGTGATTGGCCGATACGTGCCAGCGCGGGCAAATCCCGGCATCGGTTGGGCGAGAGACGGTGGGACTGGCAAATGTTGGCGCGTGGGGCGGCGACTCAGTTGCCGAGAGGTAAGGTCTCCTCTAGTCACGCAGGAGACGTCGCAAATGCAGCCGATGGTCATTCGCCCGGATGAGGCCCACAGCCTCTCGCTCTACGACGTGCAGTTCCGGTATGGGATAAGCGGAGCCGAGACCGATGGGGGCCTCGCCTTACTGGAGGTCACCATCCCGCCTCGGACGCTGGTCAAGCCACACGCCCACTCCCAGGAGGACGAGTTCTCACTCGTGCTGTCGGGGCGAATTGGAGTCCGGCTCGGCGACGAGACGACGGAGGAGGTGCCGGCCGGCAGCTGGCTGGCCAAGCCTCGATCGATCGCGCATGCCATGTGGAACGTGGCCGATGAGCCGGCGCGAGTCCTCGAGGTGGTGATGCCCGCCGGACTGGAGCGCTACTTCGAGGAGCTAGCGCCGATCCTTCACGAGCATGGCCCCGACTGGACCCAGCGCTACAGCGAGCTGGCGCAGCGCTACGGTTTGACCGTCCTCGACGATTGGTCCACGGAGCTCCAGGAGCGTTACAGCATCACGCTCTGACGGCGCAGATTGCCGTCGCAATATATCGGTTGACACTACATCAGGTCTTGATATAGTTCGTGCCATGGAAGCCATCCAGCAGCCGGAGCGCGTCCCGCCTCTATCACGCACGGCGATGCATGTCCTGCTCGCCATCGGACCCGAGGAAAGACACGGGTACGCGATCATGCGCGAGATCGCGCGGATGACCGAAGGTGCGACGCGGCTGGGGCCGGGCGGTGTCTACACGACGATCAAGCACCTCCTTGACGATGGGCTGATCGAGGAGTGCGACGAGCGTCCGGACCTCGAGCTCGACGACCAGCGCCGGCGCTATTACCGCCTCACCGGCACGGGCCGCGCCGTGGCGGCCACGGAGGTCCGGCGCCTTGAGACCCTCGTCCGCGCAGCACGCCCCTGGGCGCTCGAGGCCGGCGAGTGATTCCGCCGGACGGCGGGCACGCGCGGGTGTACCGCTGGCTGCTGCGCCTCTACCCGGCCGCCTTCCGGGCCCGCTTCGCGGACGAGATGGTGCAGCTCTTCAGCGACCAGCTGCGCGAAGCGCGAACCGGCGCTGCGCCGGCGGGGACCGCCAGAACGTGGCTGAGGACCCTCGGCGACCTGGTCATTACGGCCGCATCGGAGCACTCACGAAGGGAGCGAACCATGGCTCATTCGCTTGCTGCAACACCGCCGTCGACCTCGAGCCGGGTGCTCGGCCTGGTCGGGATCCTGGGCGGTGCGGTCCTGCTGGTGGCCTTCGTCGTCGATATTTCACCGGAGCTCAACTCGGTTCGGATCTATCTCTTCCTCGTCGGCGCGATGGCGATCGTCATCGGGGTGCATCGGCGCCAGGCGTCGATCGCTCCAGCGGTGGCGTTGCTCGGTGCGGTTCCCGCGCTGCTCGCCAATGCGTGGTACCTCCTGATGATGATCCTCGCGACAGGTCGCCTGCACCCATTTGCCGGCGACTTCGGACTCGTCTTCTTTGCCGCCGGGGTCGCGATGTCGCTGACCGATGCGGCGTTTGGGCTCGTGACCCTGCGCCTCGGCGTCGTGTCCCGGTGGGGAGCGCTCGCGCTCGCCATTGGCTCCATCCTCGCCGTCACGGGGATCGACCGTCTCGAGTTGACGTCGACGATCTTCGGACCGCTGTCGCAAGTTGGCATCGTCCTGGGCGGGATCGGCTGGATTCTCCTGGGGCTCGATATTGCGACGCGGCGGCGCCCGTCGGAGGCGCAGCCGCAGAAGGTCCGCCCCGGAAGCTAGAGCCGGGTCCCGCTTGGCGCCAAGTCAGAACGGCTTGAAGATCATCAGCCATAGGATGACCGCCAGCCCGCCGACGCCGATGACTGTCATCCAGATTGGCTCCCAGCTGGCACGCGCGACAGCGAAGCGCTCCATGGCCACTTTGGCCGTCGGGTCGGCCTGGCGCTCTTCCAGCGCCGCCGTGGCCGCATTCTCGATCAGCGTGTAATACCCCGCTCCCCAGCGCCGCATGGCGAGGGTGATCAGGAGCAGGACCACGATCGCCAGCCAGAACCAGGCGCGGTCCCACCACGGGCCCAACGCCCCGGCGAGCAGACCGGTCACGACCACGACCCCCAGGAGCACCCGAATCAACGTGAGCTCGGACAGGGCCTCGAACATGGCAAAGGCCTTCTCGGGCTCCGTCGCGTGGCGCAGCTGCAGCATGACCGCGGCCTGTACCCCGTGGGCCAGAAGAAAACAGAGCACGGCGAAGACGTGCAGGTAGATCAGCCACTGGTACATCGGTCTAGGCGGGCGATTCGGCTCGCACCGGCGTCGGCCACCGCGAGCGCGCCAGGACGAGCGCGAAGGGGATTGCCAGGACGGCCAAGCGCAGCAGGAAGGCAGCGCGGCTGCCGGCCAGGGCCGCATCGGCCGTGCGGCTCCCATGCGCCACGAACTCGAACGCAACAGCCGGGAGGGCCGCGCCGAACGCAGCGCCCAGCTGGCGCAGGCTGTTGAAGAGGGCCGAGCCCGTGCCCGCCTCCTCGGGCGTGAACTGCGAGAGCGCATCGGTGGCACTGGCGACGAGGGTGAGTGCCAGGCCACCGCCCGTGAGGACGTTGGTGAATACGATGAACCACAGCTCTGTGCCCGAACCCCAGGTCGCCATGAGCGAAGCGCCGCTCAGCAGGAGCGCCAGGCCCAGCAGGACTGCACGATCGACCCCGAGCCGGCCAACGACGCGCCCTCCGATTGGATAGAAGGCGAGGCTCACGATGGGAGCGGCGAGGAGCAGGAGGCCCGCCGAGGTTGCTGGAAGCCCGCGCCCCAGCTGCAGATAGAGCGCGGCGAAGATGCCGTACGAGATGATTCCGAACCAGGCACCGGCCCCCGCCACGCTGGCAGTCACAAAGCGCAGGTTACGGAAGATGGCCAGGCGGACCGCAGGATCAGGGGTCCGGCGCTCGCGAACAATGAAAGCCACGAGCGCCAGGACCGTGACGATGGCCGCGCCAACGACCACGGGGCTGGAGCCGGGTCGCGGCAGCTCGAGCACGCCGAAGCTGAGGGCAAGCACGAAGAGGGACGCCGTCGCCACCCCTGGCACGTCAAATTGGGTCTGCGTGGACGGCGAGGGCTCCAGGAGCACCCACGCCATGACCGCCACCAGCATCGCCAGCGGAATCTGGGCCAGGAAGACCAGGCGCCAGCCTCCGAGGTCGGTCAGCAGACCTCCGACCACCGGACCGATCACGGCGCCCAGGGCGCCGGACGTAAAGAGGATCGAGAGCGCGGTCGCGCGACGCTCAGGAGGGTAGGCGGTGGCGGCGATCGCCAGCGCCAGCGTGAAGAGGATCCCGCCGGCCGCGCCCTGCAGAATTCGCGCAACCACGAGGAGCTCGAAGGTCGGCGCCAACCCGCTTGCCGCCGTGCCGGCCAGGAAGCCGATCGCTCCGCCCAGCATCACGCGACGCGTGCCCAGCCGATCGCGCAACCGGCCGGCGGGGATGAGCGAGGCGGCGAGGGCCATCAGGAAGCCGGTCGCCACCCAGGCGACCTCGGCGACTGATCGGTCGAATTGGCGCGCGATCGACGCTAGGGCCAGGCTGACGATGCTGGAGTCGATCAGCGTGAATCCGGCCACCCAGGCGAGCGTCAGGAGCCAGGCAGGTCGCGACACCTCGCCAGTGTCGGCCGAGTGTCAATCGACAGCTCGTCGACAGCAAGCCTGGGGATCCATTCCGCCCACGCTTGCGACCGAGGCGTACGCTGACCGGGCACCCTTCCGACATACCGAGGAGATCACCATGCCCGATCATCCCAACGCCGCGCTGATCCGCCGGAGCCTGGAGTCCTTCAACGAGGGCGGCTTGGAGGCCATGGCCGAGCTTCTTGCGGACGACGTTAAGTGGCATGAGATCGGGGGTACAGAGCCCATCCACGGCAAGCAGGCGTTGGCCGACCGCTACGCTGGTGACACACCACCCGACTTCGAGATCCAGGCCGACATCCACGACGTGGTCGCCAACGACGACCACGCGATCGCTCTGGTCGAAGCGACCGCGAAGCGCGGCGGTCGGACGTTCAAGTACCGCACCGCGGAGATCTTCCACATCCGGAACGGGAAGATCGCGGAGCGCTGGGCCTTCTCCGACGACACCGCCGCGATCAACGAGTTCTTCTCCTGACCGGACGACCGTCGTCACCGGGCCCGCGCCAAGGCGGGCCGGCTGAACCAGACCCAGACGCTCCCCGACAGGACGATCAGCGCGACCATCGTCCAGACCGCGAGGCGCGGAGCGAGGGCATCGGCCAGGAAGCCAGCGAGCAGGGTCGAGAGCGCGATAGTGAGAGTCACGAGGCCGTAGTCCAGGCTGAAGACACGGCCTCGAATCTCGTCCGGCGTGGAACGCTGCAGCCCAAGGGTCGAAAGCATCCACTGTGAGCCGCCCCCCAGGTGAGCCGCGAAGACGAGGAGCGCCGCGAACCAGATGCCGGGGGCGATCGGGAAGAGCGCGTAGCAGACCACTACGACCACGAGTGAGGCACGGATTCCGAGCAGGAGCCCGCGGTCCTCCAGGCCGACAACCGATCGCGCCACGAACGGGCCCAGGAGCGCGCCCAGCCCGCGCGCCGCAAATAGGAGGCCGATCCCCGCGTCGCCAGCCCCAAACACGTTGCGCCCGAAGACGGCCAGCATCAGGACCACCCCTGTGCCGACCCCAAAGGTCGTCTTCGACAGCAGCAGCGAGGCGACCAGCCGGCTCTTCCGCGCGAAGCCGATCGCCATCCAGACCGATCTGCCGATGCTGCGCACGCCGCCTTCGCGACCGTCCGCTTTCTCCCGTGGCTCCTGGAACGGTCGCCGGATGCCTACGATCAACAGGGCGGAGAGCGCGAATGAGCCCGCGTTGGCGATGAAGGCCGCGTCGCGCCCGAGCGTGGCCGCCACGATGCCGCCCAGCCCGGCTCCGACCGCCAGCATCGTCCCCCAGCCCGATCCGATGAGGACGTTCGCCTCCGCCAGTCGCTCCGTGTCGACGAGGTTCGGCAGCGCGGCCGAGGAGCTCGGCTCGAAGACGGCCGAGCCGATGGCGAGCAGCGCGACCGCCACGAATGCGATCCAGAGCGTCCCCGGATCTCGGGCCAGCAGGAAGGCCAGCGCGACCGGTACGCGGGCCAGATCGGCCGCGATCATGAGCTTCCGTCGGTCGAACCGGTCGGCCAGCGTGCCGGCGATCGGCGCACTGATCGCGAAGCCGCCGGTCTGCAGGACAAGCACGAGCGCGGCGAGGGCCGACGACCCGGTGAGCTCGAGTGAGAGCCCCAGCAAGGCCACTGTGGCGAACCAGTCGCCGCCAAAGCTGATCAGCTGTGCGGCATAGAGGCGGGCAAACGAGGGGTTCTCGCGCAGCAGGCTCAGGTACGACGCGAAGCGCATGGGCCGGCATCATGCCATCGGTCAGGGTTGCCAGGCAGCGTGCAACTCGCGCGAGTCGGACGGGCGCTCTTGCCGCTCGCGCCCATGCGGTGACCGAATTTGCTGCAGCAGCAGGTATCGGCCGACATGGCGTGGCCATCGACGTGGAGGCGACGTATGCTGAGCTGCTGGCCTTCGCTTTCTAGGGGCTCAGGTTGTGGCCGGAGATCGTCAGCGGCGGAAGTTCAGCCCACCGGAGCCGAGTAGGAATGAGCCGGCGAATGCGGCCAGGCCCAGCGTGACGAGGTCGAGGCCCCCAAGCGCGACTTTCAACGCGGCCAGCAGGAAGAGCACGACCGCAACGAGCAGCAGGATCGACGAGGGTGACAGATTCATGAGATCACCTCCTTCCGTTGGGAACCGTCCGCATGCGCCGTGCCATCGGTCGGCACGACGCGCTGGTTCAGACGCTCGAAGACTTGGCGAGGACCCCCTCGATCAGGATGCGGGCGACCAGGATGAGCTGAACCACTGCGAAGCCTAATACGATGACGCGCCGCAGCCGAGCCGTGGGGCCGCTGCGCCGTTTCCCCATCATGCCGGCCGCATTGAACATGTCGGCCACGTGAAGCTCCTTCGATGGGCGGAGTGTTCGCGCCATGCTATGCGGTCAGTCTGCCGATCGCCCCGCCGAACTAGCGACCACTCTGAGCCCAGACGATCCGCAGGAACCGCGTGTCCGTAGTGCCTGCGCTGAGCTCCAGCTCACCGCCTCCCGCGACTACCCCAACCTCGGCCGAGCCCTCAGCCAGCAGCGAGCCATCGGTCCGGAGGGTGGCGAGGTCAGCGCCCGTCGCATCGGTGACGTTCAGCGTGCCCGCCATCGGGTACAGGATTGCCGCCTCGTCCTCAGCCAGCGGCTCGAGAACCTTGCCCCCGGCGGGCAGCGTGGTGTCGAGGTAGCGTCGAAACGTCGAGAGATTGACCTCGAACGGCGATCGCTCACCGATCAGCTCGAGCGTCTCGCCGTCGCCATCGGCGTAGCGCGGGCGATCGGCGGTTCGGAGCACGCCGAACGAAGCGACCGGGATCTCGGGAACCGCATCCGGCCGGTAGACCAGGATGAAGGCCCGCGTGGCCATGCCTGGCGCACCGTTCCATTCGCGGTGCAACATGCCGCGGACGCCCTCGGTCAGCCGGCCGAGGTCCCCCTGCGCCATGTATCCGGTGATCCCGTTCAGCGCGTCGTCGTGGTCGACCCGCCCCTCGAGAATGTAAAAGAGGCGCTCGTGATACCGATGCGGATGATGGCCGATCCCCAAACCCGGCTCGAAGGTCGAGTCGTGGATGGTCACAAAGGGGCCAATCTGCTTGACGGGCGCAAATGGCCCGGCGCTCTCGATGGCGCGCAGGCCCGGCATGCCGAACTCGGCCTCTCCAAGCTCGTAGAACTGGTCGGAACCGATGACCTGGAGCGTCGGGGCTTCGATCCGCATGCGGCCATTGTCGCTGAATCGCCGCCCTGCCGATCGGGCCTATGATTCGGGCATGACGACCCAGACCGGAGGCGCGACCGTATCAGTGCTCACCTGCAAGAACTGCGGAGCGAAGAACCGGATCCGGCCCAATCCCCGCGGCGTCCCCACGTGTGGCAAATGCAAGGAGCCGCTCCCCTGGCTTGTGAACGGGACCGATGCCACCTTCGACACAGAGGCCGATGCATCGGTCATCATCGTGGTCGACCTGTGGGCGCCGTGGTGCGGGCCCTGCCGCTTCGTCGGCCCGATTCTCGAGGAGCTCTCGCGCGAGTACGCCGGCAAGCTCAAGGTGGTGAAGGTCAACGTCGACGAGAACCCGGCGATCGCGCAGCGGTTCGAGGCCTATTCGATCCCGACCATGGTCGTGCTGCAGAAGGGGCGGCCGGTCGATCGCATCGTGGGCGCCATGCCGAAGGGGGACCTGACCGTACGCCTGAGCCCGTACCTGCTGCGTCAGCCCGGGGCCTGACCTCGGTGGCGCTCCCGTTCGAGCAGCTCGACTTCGTCTACATGCCGACGCACGACCCGCCGGCGGACGTGACGTACTTCACCGCGGTGCTTGGTGGACGTCTCGTCTTCGCCGTCGAGGGCATGGGCGCCAGGGTCGCCATGATCCAGCTCACCGAAGAGCCACCGCGCATCCTGCTCGCCGATCACCTCGAGGGGGAACGTCCGATCCTGGTGTATCGGGTGGAGAGCCTCGACCGCGCTCTGAAGGATCTGGCGGCGCGGGGCTGGGAGCACGAGCGCACCTTCGAGATTCCCCATGGTCCGATCTGCTCGTTCATCGCGCCCGGCGGCCAGCGGTTGGCGGTCTATCAGCTGATGCGTCCCCAGGTGGAAGAACACTTCGCCGGGCGCAGAGACTTCTGAACAGGCCCGTGCCCCGTCATGTCGATCGCGGGCAATCCCGAGCGTCGTCTTCACAGAGGCGGGATTCGGTTATCCCCGTCCGTACCTGTGAGGAGATCTGAGATGGCTACCAAGGTTATTCACGTCGAGGTCACCGGCAAGGATGGAGAGGCGATCAAGCGCTTCTACAGCCAGCTGTTCGGCTGGTCGCTCGAAACCAACAATCCGGGCGGCTATGGCATGCAGCGTGAAGAGAGTGGTCTGACCGCTGGCTTCGGACCGGCTCCCGAGGGCCAGCCCGGAGGCGTGACCTTCTACGTGCACAGCGACGATCCGGAGGGCACCCTGAAGCGCGCTGAGGAGCTCGGCGGGCGCGTGCTCATGCCGCTCACCGAGGTGGCGCCACAGACCACGGTCGCCCTATTCGCGGATCCCGAGGGCCACGTCGTCGGCATCATGTAGGCGCTCGAGCTCGACGGGGTCGGCGGGAGGAATCTCGCCGGCCTTGCCGCGAGCCAGCCCGGCCGCCGCGTGAATGCTTCAGGCCGGCGCGCGCGCAGGTCGTGCGGCGTAGATCGCGCGGGCGCCGCTCAGCCCCTTCAGCTGGTGCATGCCGCGGTCCTCGAACGTGACCGCCGAGCCGGCCAGCAGGTCTCGCGTCGTGGCCGATACGAGGACCTCCCCGGCCGCCGCCAGGGCCACGATGCGCGCGACCGTGTGGACCGCGACTCCGCGGACGTTGTTCGGGACCAGCTCGACCTCGCCGGTGTGGATCCCGGATCGGATCATGAGCCCGAGCTCGCTCGACCCTGTGCAGATCGCATCGGCGCACCGGACGGCGCGCTCGGCGCTGTCGAAGAGAGCGAGGAAGCCGTCGCCGGTGGTTGTCACCTCCCTGCCGCGGAATCGGTCGAGGTCGAAGCGGACGCGCTCGTTGTGGCTCGCAAGGAGATCGCGCCAGCTCGCGTCGCCGATTCGCTCGGCGGTGACTGTCGAATCGACGATATCGGTCATCAGCAAGGTCGCCAGGATCCGTTCGCCGCTGCCGGCAACAGCGCGTGCAAACGATCGCATGCCGGCGAAGTCGAGCGTAACCCACGGCTCATCGCCGACCACCCAGGCGTCATGGCCAGATGGGATCTCGAAGGCCTGGTTCGGGCCGAACTCCATCTCGGTGCCGTCTTTCATGATGATGTGGAAGCGGCCAGAGAGGACGAAGCCGAGATGGTGGTACTCGCAGAGCTCCGTGCCGGCAATCTGCTTGACCTGTTCGCTCCATCGCCAGCCTGGCTCGAAGACGGTCCGGCCGACCACCACGTCGTCCATGTCAAAGATCTCGACGTAGCCCAGGCCGAAGGAACGCACTTCATCCGGCTTGGTCAGGTCCTTGCGCTGGAGCCTCGCCACGCGTTCCTCCTCAGGACGTCCGGTTCGCTGCTCCCTGTTGAGCAAAGTCTGCCACGCCCGACGCCTTGACGCCGCACGTGTGGCGACGCACGCTAGCCTGACCGATGGATGCCATTCCGCCGCCGACTCGCCAGGACATGGTGGCCATGCTGGTCACCGAGCACTTCACGCTGCAGGGCGCGCGCTCCGCGACCATCAGCGACGCAAACGGCCGCACCAGCTTCTTCCTGGGCACGATGTCCGGGGTCGTGGTGGCCCTCGCCTTCGTCGCGCAAATTTCCGGGATGGGCGACGCGTTCTTCGTCTTCGCCATGGTCCTGCTGCCGACCCTTCTGTTCATCGGCCTGGCCACCTTCGAGCGGCTCCTTCAGCTCGGGATCGAGAATATCCGCTGCGTGGTGGCGATCAACCGCATCCGCCACTACTACCTGGAGGTCGCTCCAGAGCTGCGCTCTCATTTCACGCTCTCCCCAAACGACGACACGCAGGGGATTCTCATGAGCCTCGGCTCGATGCGCGGCAACGTGCGGGCCTGGGACATCTTCGTAACCAACGCCGGCATGGCAGCAGTGGTGAACGCGATCGTCTGCGGCGTGGTGGGAGCGCTCATCGCCTGGCAGCTGAGGCTTGGCATCGTCACGACCGCCGTGGTCGGATTGATCGCCGGAATCGGGCTGCTGGCCGTGCTCGTGACCTACCTCGCGCGCACGTGGCAGACCAGCGCCAGGATCATCGGCACTCGCTTCCCGACACGGGGAGAAGAGCTCGACCTGTCGCACCTGGCGCCGTCGGCCAAGGAGTAGCCCACGACTTCCAATCTGCCCGACACCGGCGGCTCGGAGGCGGTGTGGCGCGCGATTCTGCTCGGGGAAGATCCGCGATACCGTCGCGCCCGGGCGTTCCTCCGCCGATTGCCTGGCTCACCGCGCTGCAAGATGTGCTCGGCGCCGTTCGCGGGGGTCGGCGCGCCGCTGATGCGGCTGATGGGCCGCAGACGGTGGGGCAAGAACCCCAAATACTGCCGCTTCTGCTTCACCGTGCTGTCGACCCAGCATGGCGGTGCCGAGATCGACTGCAGCCTCCTGTTCGCCGATATCCGCGGCTCGACCGCGCTCGCCGAGCAGATGAGCCCAGCAGCCTTCCGAGCGCTTCTCAACCGCTTCTATTCGATCGCCGCCGACATCCTCGTCGAGCATGATGCGATCGTCGACAAGTTCGTCGGCGACGAGGTGATGGCGCTCTTCATCCCCGCGCTGGCGCAGGAACGCCACGCCGCGCGCGCGATCGAGGCGGCGAGGAGCCTGCTCCGCGCCACCGATCAGGGGGCCGACGGTGGCCTCTCGATCCCGCTCGGCGTGGGGGTCCATACCGGCACCGCGTTCGTGGGCTCGGTCGGCGAGGGCGGACATACCGATCTCACGGCGCTCGGTGACACCGTCAACGTCGCAGCTCGTCTGGCGTCAGCCGCCGGCGCAGGCGAAATCCTCGTGACCGATGCGGCTGCGGCGGCGGCCGGGCTGACGCGTACCGATTACGAGCGAAGGCAGCTCGACCTCAAAGGCAAGAGCGCGACGACCGACGTGGTCGTTGTAACCAGCTCGGCGGCCCTCGCTCAGCAGGGGTAGTCGGCGTCGAATCCGCTGGCGATGTACTGGGTGAGGGCGATCCGCCCGCCGGTGAAGCCGCTCCCCGAGCAGAACCGCCTTGCCGTGCGCAGGGTCTGAGCGCCGGCGTGCCAGCTGGGATACGTCGCGAACTCGCGGCTGCTGCCGGTGATCTGGCCCCACTGGTAGCTCGTCGAGTAGAAGCCGACGCCGCCGACTTCGACCGATTCGAGATACGCGACCGCACCCTGGAGAGCCGCGACGTTGCGCGCACCGTCGGTCCGCCAGCTGTTGCCAGTCTCGACGTCGAGCCACCAGGTATTGGCGGTTGGTGTCCGCGTGGCGCCCTGCGACGCCTGGCCCAGTGAGACATAGGCGTCGACCGCCTTCCGGTACGAATCGGCAGCGGCGTTCCAGCCGTAGTCGTACGCGCAGTTGACGCTGTCCGGGTTGCTAGCGCTGCACGCGCGGGGTGTGCTCTGGCCGGTCGGCCAGTGCGTGGAGAGCTGCGGACCGGGATTGCCGGTATTGGCGTACAGCTGCGCGTTCGTGCCAGCCCAGACGAGCTGGCTTGCGAGACATTGGTTCGCGCTGAACACGATTCCGCCGTTCACGCCCACGATCCCGAATGCCGGATTGCGCGGGTAGGCACTACCGCACTGCGGATACGAGATGTCGTAGCCAATCCGAGCTCCGCTCGAGCGAACGAGCGCGGCGCCATCAGGCGTGGCGCCATCAGGCGTGGCGCCACCAGGCACGGTCCGACTATTCGCGGTCCGATCGTTCTGCACTCTGATCGGAGGCGCCGCTGCCGCGAGCGATGGGAAAGCGAGCACCGCCAACGCCAAAACCGGCAGGGCCAGAAGTCGGGTCAGGGGCATCGCTGAACCTCGGGCTCGGGGGCGAGGCAGCACTTGCTCCCCCGCTGGTCGATCAGACGACCACTGCGGAGGCTACACGTCGCCCTCGATCTGCGCAACCCAGGCCATCACAGCCCCAGGAACCAGGGTTGCGTCCGCGGCCTCCAGGGCGGAGCATGGGCCCATGACACCACGCGAGGGCGGTACCGGGCTTGCTCCGCCCAGAGCCACGCGCGTGATCTGGGTGAGTGACCGCCAGCCGGGCTTCCGCGAGCTCCTGGCTGAGCTCGTGCCACTTGCCGAGCCGCTCGATCCGCAGGAAGTCGAAACGCGCCTGGATGCGGGTGATCGACCGGCGGGCCTCGTCATCGATGGGACCCAGCTGCTCGAGCTGGCACCGGATCAGCGAGCGTCGGCCCTCGAGCTTCCGCGCGTGCTCATCTGCACCGGGCTTTCCCTGGTGGGCCTGCCTGCCGAGCTCTTCGACCTGCCGAACGTGGCGATCCTGGCGAAGCCGTTCGCCATCGAGGATCTCGAGTCGGCCCTCGCCTGGGTGATCGGCGCAGATGTCCGGGCCGTGGCGGACCTGGCAACCACTCAGGGGCGGCACGACCACCATGTTCCGCCGCACGTGCTGGCCCGCCCCGCGCACCACCGCCCCCCGGGACAGCAGCAGGACGCCTAGCCCTCCTTCGGCTCCAGCTTCAGTGCGGCGGAGTTGATGCAGTAGCGCTGGCCGGTCGGCTCGGGACCGTCGTCGAACACGTGGCCGAGATGACCGCCGCAGGTCGCGCACTTCACCTCGTTGCGAGTCATGAAGAAGGAGCGATCCTTCTCCGTCTCGATCGCGGAGGCGCCGGCCGGCTGGAAGAAGCTCGGCCAGCCGCTGCGCGAGTCGTACTTCGTGTCAGAACGAAAAAGCTCGGAGCCGCAGCCCGCGCATCGGTAGATTCCGGGGGCGTGCTCGTCGTAGTACGCCCCCGTGAACGCCCGCTCCGTCCCCTTCTGGCGGAGGATGTGGTATTGCTCCGGCGTCAGCTCGGCGCGCCATTCGGCGTCGCTCTTGGTGATCTTCGTATCCATGCCCAAAGAGTACGACGAAACGAGGAAGAGGGGCGAAGCTCTGGAGATTCGAGACGCTCGGCCGGCCGAATATGAACGGATTGGCGAGATCCTGGTAGCCGCCTACAGCGCCGTGGATCCGGACCTTGGCGGATATGCCGACGACCTGCGCGACGTCGCAGCACGAGCGGCCGCGGCCGAGGTTCTTGTGGCTGTGGAGCGAGCCGGTCCGGTCGGGACGGTGACCTACGTGCCGGGGCCTGGCCCATACGCGGAATGGGAGGACCCGGACGCGGCAGGCATCCGGATGTTGGCCGTCGATCCGGGGTGGCGCGGGCGCGGACTGGGTTCGGCGCTGGTCGAGGCCTGCATCGAGCGGGCTCAAGCCGCGGGTCGAGCGCGGATACGGCTGCACACGACCGACTTGATGGCCGCCGCGCAGCGCATGTACGAGCGGCTCGGCTTCTTGCGGACCCCGGAGGATGACTGGGAACCGGTACCCGGCCTCTGGCTGCGCGCCTATCGGCTGGACCTCGGCTGAGCGCCCTATCATCGAGACAGATGACCGATTCCTCTCACGACCCCGGACCCGACCCGGCGTCCATTCGCGGCGAGGAGCACGCGGAAGCCGCGCGTCATCCGATGAGCATCGGCCCGGCGAAGGTGCGCATCGGTACCGCTTCCTGGACCGATCCGACCATGACCGCCGCCGGCGTCTTCTACCCGCCCGGCACCGACACCGCCGAAGAGCGGCTGCACTACTACGCCGACCAGTTCCCGATCGTGGAGGTCGACGCCACCTATTACGCCATCCCCGCCCGCCGCATGGGCGAACTATGGCTGGAGCGGACGCCGCCTGAGTTCACATTCGACATCAAGGCGCACGCCCTGATGACCGGCCAGCCCTCGGAGACAAAGCGGCTCCCGAAGGAGATCCGCGATGAGCTGCCGATGGAGCTGGCCGCCAGGCCGCGCATCTACGGCAAGGACATGCCGGGCGAGCTGTACGACGCCGTGTGGGCGGCCTTCCGCGACGGCGTGGCGCCGCTGCACAGCGCCGGGAAGCTTGGCGCCGTCTTCCTGCAGTACCCGCGCTGGGTCTTTCCGTCGAACGAGGCGCGCGACACGATCGTCGACGCCAGGGAGCGGCTGGGCGATCTCGCTATGGCGGTCGAGTTCCGCAACGCGTCGTGGTTCAACGACAAGAACGCGGAGCGCACCATCCGCTTCCTGGAGAAGTACGAGATCCCGTTCGTGATGGTCGACGCGCCGCAGGGCATGAAGAGCTCGCTGCCGCCGATGGTGGCCGTCACCTCACCCTCGCTGGCGGTAGTGCGCTTCCACGGCCGCCGCGTCGAGACCTGGGAGGCGAAGGGGATCCCGGTGGTGGAGCGGTTCCGCTACCTGTACGACGAGTCGGAGCTTGGCGAGTGGGTGCCGCGCATTCGCGAGGCCGCGGCACAGGTGCGCGACGTCCACGTGCTGATGAACAACTGCTACGCCAACTACGGCACGACCAACGCGCGCGAGATCGCGGCCCTGCTTGAGGGCTCAGAAGCGTAGCGCCCCGACACACTAAGTCTAGGGGCCGCGGGCCACCGCTCTGCTAGGCTCGGAGTGATGGGCCCCGTGACCGTTGCGTACTTCTATCGCGTGCGTTGGGGCTTCCACGACGAGTGGTGGGAGCTCTTCACACGCAACCACTATCCACTGCTTGCCGAGCAGGTGCGCGCGGGCCGCCTGCTCGAGATCCGTGCCTACGGGCCGCGCTTCCACGGCCAAGGGCCCGCCTCGTGGACCCACCTCGTCACCATCACCTACCGCGATTGGGCGGCGATGGAAGACCACTCGGACGCCGAGATCGCAGAGCGTCTCTTTCCGGACCTGGACCGATACCGATCCGAAGAACAGCGTCGCTTCGAGCTCCTGGACGCGCACTGGGACGTTCCCCTCGAGGAGCGGCCGCTCGGCTAGCGACCACCCGCCTTTCCCGGTCGGGAGTGCGCGGCCGGCTTTGTCCTTTACGACCACCAGTCGTACTAAGCACGAATTCCCCGCGTTTCGCGCTCGGGGGATTGCCCGCTGAGCGTGAAGGCGGTCGCTCGACGCTCGCGAAGGAAGCTCGTGCGGTGCCTAGTACGACCACCAGTCGTAAACGGGACTCGAACCCCGGCCGAACCGGGCCGAACGCGCACACGATGACTTCGGTTGGGCGCTGCGACATGCGAGCTGTCGCATCGGTCTGGCATCCTGCTGGCGACCCAATGCAGACGATCGACGGCAAGCCCGTCTTCTCCGCCACCGACCTGGTCGGCTACCTCGCGTGCGAGCACCTCACCGAGCTCGAGCGTGCGGCGCGGGCCGGGCTGGTCGATCGACCGATGCGCGTGGATCCCGAGCTGGATGTCATTCGCAAGCGCGGCTTTCAGCACGAGGCGCGGTACCTGGCGGATCTGAGGGCGGAAGGAAAGAGCGTCGTCACGGTTGATCCTGATGCCTACCCCGACGAGACGCCGGGAGATCGCCTGCGTCTGGCGGCGCAGGCGACCGTGGCGGCGATAGAGGCCGGCGTCGACGTCATCTACCAGGCAACCTTCTTCGATGGCCGGTGGCGTGGCCACGCCGACTTCCTGCTGAAGGTCGAGACCAGGCCCAGCCGATTCGGCCCATTCCACTACGAGGTCGCCGACACGAAGCTCGCGCGCCACGTGAAGGCCAGTGCGCTGCTGCAGATCTGCACCTACGTCGACCTCTTGACCCCGATTCAGGGCGTCCAGCCCGAATGGATGCATGTCGCGCTCGGCGGCAGCGCCCGTGCGGTCGAGCATTTCCGGGTCGACGACTACATGGCCTATTACCGCTCAGCCAGGGCCCGCTTCGATGCGGCGGTCGGGCCGGAGGCCGAGGCACCCGCGTACCCCTCCGCGCGCACCTACCCGGAGCCGGTGGAGCATTGCGACGTCTGCCGCTGGAGCGAGCTCTGCACCAAGCGCCGCCGCGAGGATGACCACCTCAGCCTGGTTGCGGGCATCACGTCCCGCCAGCGCCGCGCGCTCGACCACCGCGGCGTGACGACGCTGGAGGAGCTGGGCGAGCTCGGGCTGCCGATCGTGCCTCCCCTCGAGGGGACGAGCGTCGCGGCAGCGGAGCGCGTCCGTGAGCAGGCTCGCATTCAGCTGGAGGGCCGACGCACCGGCCAGCCGCGCCACGAGCTGCTGCCGATCGAGCCGGAACGCGGCTTGGCGACGCTGCCGGAGCCCTCGCCGAATGACCTCTTCTTCGACATGGAGGGCGACCCGTACGCCTTCGACGACGGGCTCGACTACCTGTTCGGCGTCATGGAGGGCAGTCAGTGGCACGCCTTCTGGTCCTTCGACGAGAGCGGTGAGATCAGCCTGGCTGGTGAGAAGCGCGCCTTCGAGGAGTTCATCGATTTCGTCATGGAGCGGCTTGCCGCCAATCCGAGTCTCCACATCTATCACTACGCGCCGTACGAGCCGACCGCCATGAAGCGGCTGATGGGCCGCCATGCGACGCGCGAGGACGAGGTCGACCGCCTGCTGCGGGGCGGGGTCTTCGTGGACCTCCTGCGCGCGGTTCGACAGGGATTGCGAGCCTCCGTCGAGAGCTACTCGATCAAGAAGATGGAGCCGTTCTACGGTTTCACACGGGAGATCGACCTGCGCGACGCCGGCTCGAGCATCGTCGCATTCGAGGAATGGCTCCAGCTTGGCGAGGGGGAGCGTCCCTCTTCCGATATCCTCGACCGAATTGAGCGCTACAACCGCGATGACGTGGTCAGCAACGCTCGCCTTCGCGACTGGCTCGAGGGCCAGCGGCTGGAGGCGGAGCGGCTCTCCGGCGAGCCGGTCCCCCGCCCGGCTCCGCGCTCATCTGACGCTCCCGAGGGGCTCACCGAGGCCGATGCCCGCGTCCAGGCGCTGGCCGACCGCCTGACCGCGGCCGTCCCGGCCGACTCAACCGAGCGGACCGCTGCGCAGGCCGGCCGCTGGCTCCTGGCCCAGCTCCTCTCCTGGCATCGCCGGGAGATGAAGGCGGCCTACTGGGACTTGTTCCGCCGAATGGGCCTCACGGCCGAGGAGCTGGTCCAAGAGGCGGATGCGCTCGGCAACCTGGCTGTCGCGGGTCCGCCAGGTCCGCCAGGTCGACGCACGCCCCGTAGCGCCCTGCGGCGCACGTGGCGCTACCGGATGCCGGCGCAGGAGCACGACATCAGCTCCCGAGCGGACCTGTACGACCCGGCTCTGCAGCAGGAGCGGCCGGACGCGAGGTGGAGCCAGTGGAAGCTCAATACCCAGATTGTCAAGATCGACGACGCCGAGGGAACCGTCGACCTCTCCTGGCCGGGGGAGATCGACCCGCGCCATCCGCAGGCGATCGTTCCGCTCGACATCATCTCGGACCAGGACTTGCGGGCCGCCATCTTCCGCCTTGGGGAGTGGGTCTCGGATCACGACATCGACGCGCCCGGGCCCTGGCGTGCCGCCCGTGACCTGCTGCTGCGCCGTGCGCCGCGTTGCGGGCAGAACGAAGGTGCAGGACTTCGCGAGCGCGGCGAATCGGACCTGAACGCCGCTCGACGACTGGTGAGATGCCTCGACGAGGGCACGCTAGCGATCCAGGGACCGCCCGGGTCGGGTAAGACGTACACCGGGGCTCGGATGATCGCGCAGCTCCTGCGCGACGGGAAGCGGGTCGGTATTAGCGCCACCAGCCACAAAGTGATCAGCCACTTCCTGGAAAAGGTGGTCGAGGCTGCCGCCGAGGAGGGGGTTGCGCTGCGCGCCGTCCAGAAGGTGAGCGAGGAGGGCCAGGGCCTCGACCATGGCGACGTGACGGTCACCACCGCTAACGGGAAGGTTCGCGACGGCGTCGCCAACGGGGACTACAACCTCGCGGCCGGGACGGCCTGGCTATGGGCCTCCGAACGCAGCGAGCAGCTGGTCGATGTCCTCTTCGTCGACGAGGCGGGCCAGATCTCGCTCGCCAACGCGCTGGCGATGTCCGGCGCGTCAAGCTCGCTCGTCCTGCTTGGCGATCCGCAGCAGCTCGATCAGCCGCTCCAGGGCTCGCATCCGCCCGGGGCGGACCGTTCGGCGCTCGCCCATCTGCTCGGCGAGCACGCCACCATGCCTCCGGAGCGTGGCCTCTTCCTTGAGACGACCTGGCGCCTCCATCCCGACGTCTGCGCGTTCACCTCAGAGTCGTTCTACGACGACCGCCTGTTCTCGCAACAGGCCCTCGTGCGTCAGCGGCTGAGCGCCGCCGGCATCGTCGATGGCACCGGCCCGCGCATGCTCGAGGTCGAGCACAGTGGCAACGACAATCAATCGCCGGAGGAGGCGCGGCAAGTGGCGGTTCTCGCCCTCGGCTTGGTCGAAGGCGGCGCCGGATGGATCGACCAACACGGCCAGGAGCATCCGATCGGCTGGAAGGACGTGTTGGTGATCGCCCCGTACAACGCGCAGGTGGGTGCGATCGCCGCCCTACTGCCGGCGGGCGCACGGGTGGGCACGGTCGACAAGTTCCAGGGGCAGGAGGCGCCCATCAGCATCTACTCGATGGCCACCTCATCGCCCGAGAACGCGCCCCGCGGCATGGACTTCCTGTACAGCCGGCACCGGCTCAACGTCGCCACCTCGCGGGCGCGCTGCGTGGCTGTAGTGGTTGCCTCGCCCGCCCTGCTCAGCGTCCGAGCGCGCACACCCGAGCAGATGCGTCTCGCGAACGCCCTCTGCCGGTTCGTG
>JALYTG010000079.1 GCA_030854405.1 Chloroflexota bacterium
CGGGCCGGGCCTACTCCTTGAGGTCGGAATACTCGTCGACCTCGGCGGTCTGACGGCTGCGGATGATGGCGATCACGAGCGCCAGGCCGACCGTCGCCTCCGCCGCAGCCACAGCCATCACCATCAGGGCGAAGATGGCGCCCGCGTTCTGTGCGGCCGGCAGGTATGCGTTGAAAGCGACCAGGCTGAGGTTGACCGAGTTCAGCATCAGCTCGATCGAGATCAGCATCAGGATCGCGTTCCTGCGGGCCATGAATCCGAAGGCGCCGAGACCAAAGAGCAGCGTCGAGACGACGAGATACCCCTCCAGGCTCGGCATCAGGCGGCCCTCTCGTCGTCTTCCGGACGCCGGGCCAGGTAGATCGCACCAATGATCGCCGCGAGAAGTAGGAGTGAGATCACCTCGAACGGAAGCGCATAGTCGGTGAAGAGCGCTGCGGCGATCGCCTGCACGCCGATCCCCACCACCGTGCTCGCGGCCCGCCAATCGGTCCGGAAGATGGCCCAGCCGACGACCGCCACGACCGCAACCGCAGTCACCGCCGCGAACCAGACCTGTGGATGGAACGGGGCCGGCAGATTGGCATCCCCGGCTTGGGTCAGCATGATCGCGAAGAGGATCAGGACGCTGATCGCCCCCAGGTAGATGAGCACCTGTGCAGCGGCGACGATGGGAGCGCCAAGCAGCGCGTACATCCCGGCCAGCGACCCGAAGCAGACCATCATCGCGATCGCGGAGTGGATCACGTTACGGAGGGTGACCACGGCCAATCCGCCGCCGACGACGCCGACGGCGAGCAGGACGAACAGGACGGCGGAAGCGTCCAGGGTAAGGACTCCTGTCTGCAGCAGAAGTACGGCCTCGCTCGGGAGGCCGATCCGATTCTACCGTACGGGGTTGGCCTCGCGGCCGGGCTCATATCCCCCATTGCAGGTTACCCGGGGCTTGCCTCCCGCTTACGCTCAGCGCAAGTAAGCCGCGTTCCGCGCAGGTCTCGATCGAGTGAGGGTGCGTTCCGTGCAGTCGATTGCGCCCAGCGCAAGTGCGGGCCGGGTTGGAGCGGAAACGACGGATCTAGCGGGCGCCGGAGAAGGCTTGTTGGCCGTTACGTGCGCTGAACGCAAACCAAGGCTGTCGCGACGCCGCGAGGTGGAAGCCGACCCGGATGCGCGGCATCGGTCTAGCGGGTGGGGCGCTCGCGGTCGCTCATCTCCAGGATGTCGAGCATCGGCAGGTCACGCTGGTACTCGCTGAACTCGAACTCCGGTCCACAGCGCAGCGCGTCATAGGGGCAGGCATCGGCGCAGATGCCGCAGAAGATGCATCGGCTGATGTCCAGCTGGTAGGTCTCGAGCGTGCGCGGCCGAGGCATGAGCGCGCCCACCGGGCAGGTCTCGGCGCAGCGGCCGCAGGAGACGCATGGCGTCTCGTTGAGCGAGACGTAGTCGGCCGTGGTGACCAGGCTGTCGAATCCCTTGCCGATGAAGTCGTAGCAGCCGGCACCCACGATGTCCTTGCAGACCTGCGCGCAGCGCCCGCAATCGATGCAGCGGGAGTAGTCGCGAAGGATGAACGAGTGCGTCTCGTCGCGTCCATAGCCGTGGTTGACGCCGACGTACGGGTTGTCCTGGATCGAGCGCTCGTCGATCGCCATGTTCAGGGTGGTCTCGTACTCGATCGCCGCCTCGCGCAGGTCGCAGTGCCCGATCGCTTCGCAGGTGCACTGCAGGCAGCGGCCCGCCTCGGCCATCGCCTGGTCGTGCGTGTATCCGTACTCGTACTCGTTGAAGTTGTCGCGACGCTGCTCCGGGCCGCCCTTGCCCATCACGGCGCGCGGCTCCTTCACGTCGTCGGTGAAGGGCACAATGGTGAGGAAGCTCGGCTGCGGCTCGGTCACCACGCGGCGCACCTGGGGGTCATCAAGGTCGTGGCCGCGCAGCCAGTAATCCATCGCGTAGGAGGCGCGCCGAGCCTCTCCGATCGCCTCGACCACGGTCGCCGACCCGGTCCGCACATCGCCGGAGACGAAGACCTTCGGCACGTTGGTGCGGAAGATGTTCTCCTCGCTCTCCAGCGTGCCGCGGCGCGACACCTGCAGGGCGGCGCGGATCTCGTCCGGCTCCGAATCGATCCAGGCCAGCTCCGGTCCCTGGCCGATGGCACCAAGCACCGTGTCGCACTCGACGATGAACTCGGTGCCCGGCATCGGCTCAGGCCGACGCCGGCCCTTCTCGTCCGGCTCTCCGAGCTTCATGCGCTGGAACTCGACGCCGGTGACGCGGTCGTTATTGTTGGTCACGATGCGCACCGGAGCGGCCTGGAAGACGACGCGCGCTCCCTCCTCGATCGCCTCGTGCACCTCGTCCTGGGCCGGCATGTCCTTGAGGTCGCGGCGGTAGACGAGCGTCACTTCGGCGGCGCCCTGGCGAATGCTGGTGCGCGTGCAGTCGATGGCGGTGAAGCCGCCGCCGATCACCACCACCCGCGCGTCGCGCAGGCGCGGAACGGGCAGGCCTCGGGTCGAGTTGTAGAGGTTCTCCAGGGCGTTGACCATCCCATCGGCCTTCTCCCCGGGGATGCCAAGCTCGTTGGACTTGTAACAGCCGATGCTCACGTAGATCGCGTCGTACGCGGGCAGCAGGTCCGCGAGGTGGAAGTCTCGCCCCAGGCGCATGTTCGGCTTCAGGGTCGCGCCAAGCTCCCAGACGTGGTTCAGCTCGCGGTCCATCCAGCCCTTCGGCAGGCGGTACTTCGGGATCCCGTAGCGCAGCATGCCGCCCTGCTCCGGCTCGGACTCGAAGACGTCGCAGGCGTGCCCGCGCAGCTGGAGGTAGTACGCGGCCGTCAGGCCGGCCGATCCGGCGCCGATGACCGCCACCCGACGGCCGGACGGTGGATCCTTCGGCCAGGGGATCGGCGCCGGCGCGTCGACCTCCAGGACCCGATCCGCGCAGTAACGATGCGAGTCGCGGATGGCGATCGCGGTGTCGACCTCCTCGCGGCGGCAGTGCGTCTCGCACGGCGCGGGGCAGACGCGGCCCAGGATGGCGGGGAACGGGAGCGAGCGCT
This sequence comes from Chloroflexota bacterium, assembly GCA_030854405.1. Next base: position 3,071 of record JALYTG010000079.1, read on the forward strand.
TCAGGATGCGGGTCGCCTCTTCCCAGTTGCCCAGGGTGTTCTGCTTCAGGTAGCCGGGGATATCGACCCGTGTCGGGCACTTGAACTGGCACGGCGGCAGGCAATACGCGTCGTGGTCGGAGAAGATCAGCTCGAGCACCATGCGACGGTTCTCGATGACGCGATCCGAGTGGGTGGTGATGACCATCCCGTCCTCGATCTTCGTCCCGCACGAGATCGGCGTGCTTTCCTGACCCTCGACCTCGACCACGCAGATGCGGCAGGCGCCGTACGGGGCCAGCTTCGGCTCGTAGCAGAGGGTCGGGACCTCGATTCCGAGCACCCGGCAGGCCTGCAGGATCGTCTGGCCCTCCTCCGCCTCGACCCGCTGGCCGTTGATCGTGACCGGCAGCTTGCGCGTCCCGGGGACCATCGGCCAGAGTGGCGTGTAGTCGATCGCCTTGCCGTTGCCCTGGCCCTTGCCGCTAGTCGGTTCGAACATCGGCCCTATCCTACCGAGCCGGCATCGGCGAGGGGCGTGAGGAGCGGGGCGAGGTTGGGAGGCTCGCAGGCGCCGGCGAGGCAGACGCCTTGTTCAGCGTGTGCCCGATACTCGTCCCCGAACCTGTCGAGCGTCGTCAGCATCGGACCCGGGGCGAGCGCCTCGAGCTTGCAGAGCGCCGTGTCGACGATTTTCCGCGAGAGCTCGCGCAGGGCCACGAGGTCGTCCGGCCGGGGAGTGGCGGCCAGGATGCGGTCGAGCGTCTCGACCAGCCGCAGGGTACCGATCCGGCACGGGACCGCCTTGCCGCACGCCTCGCGTGCTGAGAAGTCGAGGAAGAAGCGTGCCGTGTCGACCATGCAGGTCTGGCTGTCGGCGACGAGGATCGATCCGGAGCCGATCACGGCTCCCTCGCCGTCGAGCGACTCGTAGTCGTATGGCAGGTCCAGTCGCCCGGCGTCGATCGCGCCGCCGCCCGGACCGCCGACGAAGAGCGCCTTGGTCGTGCCGGTCCCCCCGCCGCCTGCCCGCAGCAGGTCGCGGAGCGGCATGCCGAGGGGCACCTCCAGGACCCCTGCCTCAGCGACCTTGCCGAAGAGCGTGACCAGCTTGGTTCCCCTGCTCCACTCGGTGCCCACCGAGGCGAACGCATCGGCCGATTGCGCCAGAATCCAGGCCACGTGCGCGAGCGTCTCGGCGTTCTGCACGACGGTCGGCACGCCCCACAGGCCACCCTCGGCGGGGTAGGGGGGACGGATGCTCGGCATGCCGCGATCGCCCTGCAGCGCGTGCAGCAGCGCCGTCTCCTCGCCGGCGACGAGGGCGCCCGAGCCCTCCCACAGAGTGACCTGCACGCTGACGTCGGTGCCGAGGACCAGGTAGCCCGCCAGCCGCGCGGCCGTCGCCTGCTCGATGGCCGCGCGCAGCCGCTCGATCGCGAGCGACCAGTCGCGACGCACCGCGATGATCGCCTCGCTCGCGCCGGTCGCGAATGCGGCGATCAGGAGGCCCTCGAGAACCAGGTGCGGGTTGCCTTCGGCGAGCGCCCGGTCGCCGAGGGAGGTCGGATCGGCCGCCATCAGGTTGGCGACCACGATCTTGCGATCCGCTGCCGTGTCGCGTGCGACACGCCATTTGTCGGCGGTTGGGAAGCCCGCCCCGCCGCGCCCCCGCAGACCGGCGGCGGCAATCTCGCCGATCACCTCCTCCGGCGAGAGCTTTTCGATGGCCCGAGTCAACCCGGCATAGCCACCCGCGGCACGGTAGGCCGCCAGCGTGTTCGCGTCGAGCTGGCCGATCCCGGCCAGGAGCCGCGGCTCGCCGCCGGCCAGGATACGGATCTGGGGCGAGAGCCCGGTGCCGACCATGTTCAGCTCGCGCTTCCCGCGGCGAGGGCACGCGTCCCGGCAGCTTCACGGCGCTGGTGCACGAGGTGGCGTGCCTCGTCCGGGGTGAGCGGCCCGTAGACCAGCGTGTCGATGCGCAACGCGGGGCTGATCGCGCCGGCGCCGACGTCCGGGCTCGTCTCGAGCGTGAAGGCCCCGTCGCCCGTTGACTCTCCCGGGTCGATGCCGAGATTCTCTCGCAGGGCGGCGAGGAGCGCGTCGCCGCCCGAGAAGCGGCAGGCCGCGCAGCTGCACACGGTGATCAGGTGTCCCTCGCTCGGGAGCAGGCGGAAGCCACCCAGCCCTGCGGCTCCGAAGACTTGCGCCCAGTGGATCGTCATCAGGTCGCTGATCAGGCGCAGAGAGCGCTCGGGAAGGTATGCATAGCGAGCCTGGACGGCTCCAAAGATGGCGACCAGCGCCTCCGGCCGGGCGTCGTAGCCCTCGACCAGCTCCCGAACGAAGGCAGAGTCGACCTCGTCGTCCCAGCGAGCGGGGTTGCGCATCGGCCGCGCGGCGAGGCCGGCACGGCGGTACGCGTTCGGATCCGCACGCTCGTCGTAGATCTCCGGCATCCCGTACCGGATCCGGTTTCCCTCCGAGTCGAAGCCGCTCATGTCGATCGCCTCCACCGGGCAGACCTGCGCGCACTGGAAGCAGACCTCGCACTTGTGTTCGCCGAACGGGTCGTAGATCAGGTCCAGGCGGCCACGCCATCGGTCGGGAATGGTCGGGCGTACCTCGGGGTACTGGCGCGTCACCTTGGGCGCAAAGAGGTTGCGGAAGGTGGTCGCAAAGCCGTTGAGGAGGCCGGAGCCGGGAATCGACATCGGTCTGCATGGTCTCCTTCTAGAGCTTGAAGATGACCACCGCGGCGGCAGTCACCAGGAGGTTCACGAGTGCGATGGGCAGGAGCGCCTTCCAGGCCATCCCCATCAGCTGGTCGACGCGGATGCGGGGAAGGGTGGCGCGTGCCCAGATCGAGATCAGGACGAAAATGTAGGTCTTCAGGATGAACCAAAAGAGCCCGTAGAGCGAGCCGACGAAGCCGGAGAGCTGGGCGGGGAAGGGCCACGGTGCCAGCCAGCCGCCGAAGAAGAGGGTCACCAGGATGCCGCTCATGATGAAAAGGGACACGTACTCGGCGAAGAAGAAGAATCCGAAGCGCATCCCGGAGTACTCGGTGGCGAAGCCGGCGACGATCTCGCTGTCGGCCTCGACCAGGTCGAACGGGGTCCGGTTGATCTCAGCCGTCGAGGCGATGTAGAAGACCGGGAAGCCGACCAGCTGCCAGATCACGGCCCAGCCGTGGAGCCGCTGCCACTCGATGATGTGGGTGAAGGAGAGGCTGCCGGTGAGGATCACGACCCCGACGATCGAGAGGGTGAGCGGAATCTCGTAGCTCACCATCTGGGCCGCGCTGCGCAGCCCGCCCAGGAGCGAATACTTGTTGTAGCTCGCCCAGCCGGCGACCAGCAGGCCGACCACCGAGAGACCGATGATGGCGAAGAAGTACACGACGCTGATCTCGCTGTCGAAGGCCACCAGGCCCGGCGCAAACGGGATCACGAGCATGCTCATCGCGGCCGCCATGAAGACCATCCACGGCGCGAGGGTGAAGATTGGCCGATCGGCCTGGTCGGGGGTCACATCCTCCTTGCCCAGCACCTTGAAACCGTGGATCGCACTCTGGAAGATCCCTGCCGGCCCAACGCGATTCGGCCCAATGCGGAGCTGCATCAGCGCGATCATCTTCAGCTCGAGGTAGATGATGATGAAGGCCGTCGGGACGGTGAGCAGCAGCAGCAGGGTGGTGGCCAGCACGAATCGGCCGATCCCCAGCAGCAGGGAGAAGTCCATCTACTTGTCTACGCCGCCCATGATCGGGTCGAGGCTGGCCATGATCGCCATCGTGTCGGCGATCAGGTGTCCCGGCATCAGCTTCGGCATGACCTGCAACGTGATGAAGCTCGGATCGCGCATGCGGAATCGATACGGGTTCGGCCCGCCGTCGCTGATGGCATACACGCTGTACAGGCCTCGCGGGCTCTCGACCGCCGCATAGGCCCTTCCCGGGCGAGGCCGAATGATCCCCGGCACCTGGGCCTGGACCGGCCCGTGTGGCATGCGATCGACGATCTGATCGATCAGATGGATGCTCTGCTTGATCTCCGCGACGCGCTGGAGGTAGCGCGCGTACGTGTCGCCTGACTCCTGCGTGATGACATCGAACTCGAGCTGGTCGTAGGGCGGGTACGGATGCGCCTTGCGAATGTCGAGCGCGACGCCGGAGGCGCGCAGGTTCGGGCCACTGACGCCAAGGCTGATCGCGTCCTTCGCGCTCAGCACCCCGAGGCCCCTGGTACGCGCGGTGAAGATTTCGTTCTGGGTCAGGATTCGTTCGTTATCCTCGACCGTCTTCAGCGCGCGGCTACGCCAGCTGCCGAGGCGCGAGATGAACTCGTCGTTGACGTCGAAGTTGACACCGCCGACGCGGAAGAAGTTGAAGAGCATCCGCTGGCCACTGATCGCGCTGAGCATGTCCACAATCTCGTCGCGGTTGATGAAGCCGTACAGGATCGGGGTCAGGCCACCCATGTCGAGAGCCAGGAATCCCATCATCAGGCCGTGGCTGAAGACGCGGTTGAGCTCCACCACGAGGGCCCTGATGTACTGGGCGCGCATGGGCGCCTCGATCCCGTACAGCTTCTCGAAGGCGAGCGCCGGGGCATGCTCGTTATGCATCGCCGACATGTAATCCATCGGGTCGACGTAGGTGAGCACCGTGGTGTAGGTCGCGTTCTCGCACAGCTTCTCGATCCCGCGGTGCAGGTAGCCGAGCACAACGTCGAGGTCGGTCACCACCTCGCTGCGGACCTTCACCAGCAGCCGCATGACACCGTGGGTGGAGGGATGCTGCGGGCCCATGTTGACCAGCATCTCCCCCTCTTCGAGGGTGAAGAGCTGTTCCTCGCGCTCGGTCTGCGGCGGCCGGTCGGGCAGACCAACCTGCTCGAAGCCGGCGTATTCGCCGATCCTCTGGCGCGGCGGCGCGAGCCCGGCCGCGACTCGCAGCCGATCCTCCTCCAGGCGCTCCAGGTCGAGCGGGTCGGGGATGCGGGTCTCCGGATCGACGAGGGTCATCGCGGTCGACTCTTGTCGGCGTCGGTCTCCCCCGCCTCGAGCGCAGGGCTGGCCGCGGCGACCGGCTCGTCGGCCGGAGAGCCAATGCCGGGCGCCAGGGTCTCGCTGAAGCGACGCAGGTCCCACGTCTCCGGCCGCTCGAGCGGATTGACTCCCGCCGCCGACGAGTCGGCTGCGTCGTCCGGCAGGACGAAGTCCCTGCGCTGCGGGAAGGAGCGATAGTTGGGCGACATGTAGATGCGCCGCAGGTCGCGATTGCCATCGAACACGATGCCCATCATGTCGTACATCTCGCGCTCGTGGAACATCGCCCCTTCCCACAGCCCGGTGATGCTCGGGAGGCGTGGGTCTTCTCGGCTCACGTGCGCCCGCACTCGCAGCCAGGCCGGATGCTTTTCGCTGTAGAGGTGATAGACCACCTCGAACCGCACGCCCGGGCCGTAGTCGACGGCCGCGGCATCGGCCAGGAAGAAGAAGCCCAACTCCGGGTCGTCGCGCAGCCGACGCAGCACGTCGACGTTGCGGGATCCATCGATCTGGACCTCGACGGTGTCCTCGTCGGTCCAGAGATCGCGAACGTCCTCACCCAGGCGGTCGAGGACGAGCCGGACCAGGGCTCCCGCCTTGGCCGGGGCGGTCAGCGGACGTCTCCTTCCCAGGCCTGCCGCTGCGGTCCCCGATCGACGTAGGTCCGCCATTCGCCGCGCCGCTGCTTCACCAGCTCGTGCAGCTTCATCATCCCGTAGATCAGGCCCTCGGGTCGCGGCGGGCAGCCCGGCACGTAGACATCCACGGGCATCACTCGGTCGACCCCCTGGACAACGCTGTAGCTGCGCTTGAACCGTCCGCCCGAGGTCGTGCAGGTGCCCATCGCGACGCACCACTTGGGCTCCGGCATCTGCTCCCAGAGGCGCACAAGCGGACCAGCCATCTTGGTGGTCAGCGTCCCGGCCACGATGAGGACATCCGCCTGACGCGGGCTGGCGCGGAATGGGAACATGCCGAAGCGGTCGATATCGTTGACGCTGGTGGCGGTCGACATCATCTCGATCGCGCAGCAGCTCAACCCCGACAGCAGGGGCCAGAGCGAGTTGGCCCGGATCAGGTCGAGGATGTAATCGGCCTTGGTGGGGATCACCTCGAGCAGGCCATGGAACCCGCCGCGGGGGTGCTCCTCCATCCCAAACGGTTGCAGGTAGGCATCGTCGCCCGCCTGGTCGGGGATGACGATCGGAGAGCTGTCGTCGGGTCGGATCTCTATTGCCATCGCAGGTCGCCCTTCTTCCATGCGTACAGCTCACCGAACATCAGGATCGCAAGAAAGACGCCGATCAGCACGATCCCCTGAACGCTCAGCGTTCGCACGGCCACCGCCCATAGGTAAACGAAGATGATCTCAACGTCGAAGGCGACGAAGAGGAGTGCGTACAGGTAGAAAGCGAGCCCGAACCGGCTCCAGGTATCGCCGATAGTGTCGATTCCCGACTCGTACGGCAGCCCCTTCTGCAGTCGCTGCCGGCGATGGGTGATCAACCACGAAAAGAGAATCGTGCCGAAGACGAAAGTCGTCGCGGCAAATCCAAAGCCGATGACGTAGATCAGGCCGGTCTGGTCCATTTGGTGCTCGCGCCTGTGCTCGCCCGGCGAGGAGTAGCCGTCGCCGTGCGGTCTGTTCCCGTTCAGCTTTCGAGGAGCAGGCACGCGGCGTGCCGCCCGATTCACAGTCTAGCAGGGCGCCTACGCATTGTCGGACGGCGGGCTAGTGGCCCTGCCAGGCGG
>JALYTG010000247.1 GCA_030854405.1 Chloroflexota bacterium
GGTCGACTCCGATCGAGCTGGGCTGGTCCTGGATGTTCAAGGGACTCGCCGATGACGATCGACCGTTCATCGGCCGTTACGCCCTGCTGCGGGAGATGAGCGAGAAGACGTCGCGCTGGCGGATGGTTGGCCTGGTGGTCGATTGGGAGGACTATGACCGGGTCTACCGCGAAGCCGGCCTGATCCCTCCGAAGGAGCACACTCCGGTCCACGAGGATTGGATGGTCTACGACGACGAGCGGCAGCGCGTCGGCTATGCCACGAGCTTCATGTACTCGCCGATCCTGCAGCGGCACATCGCCCTGGCCCGGGTGCGTCCGGATCTCGCGAAGGTCGGGACCCGCGTCTACCTAGAGTTCACGGTGGACCATCATTACCAGCAGGTCGCCGCCCACATGGCCCGGCTGCCGCTCTACAACCCCGAACGAAAGATGGCGTGATTTGGACCGGTACGACGCGATCGTGATCGGCGCCGGCCACAACGGCTTGGTCAACGGCGCTTATCTGGCCCGAGCAGGCTTGAGGACGCTGATCCTGGAGCGCCGCCACCTGGTTGGTGGGGCGGCGATCACGGAGGAGCTGCGTCCCGGCTTCTGGTTCACGACCTTCAGCTACGCACTGTCACTGCTGCGGCCGCAGATCGTCCACGAGCTGGAGCTGACCAAGCACGGGTTCCTGCCCCTGTTGATGCCCAGCCGCTTTGCACCGATGGACGACGGAGACTACCTGCTCTTCACGAGGAACCACGACGAGAACCTGCGCGAGATCGCGAGACACTCGAGGCACGATGCCGATGGTTACGAGCAATACAGCCACGACCTCGACATGGTCTGCCAGGCAATCAAGCCGCTGCTTGACACCGTGCCCCCGGACATTTTCAGCGACGATCCGGAGGAGCTCGTCGCACTTGCCGCGCTCGGCTCCGATCTGCGCAGCCTCGACAAGCGCACGCTCCACAACGCGGTACGGCTGCTCACCGGCAGCGCGGCCGACTTCCTCGACGACTACTTCGACTCGGACATCCTCAAGGGCTATCTCGCATCGACGTCGATCATCGGCTCCAATGTCGGGCCGCGCTCCCAAGGGTCAGGGCTGATCCTCCTCTTCCACAGCCTGGGCGAGCACGACGGCGAGTTCGGCACGTGGGCTTTCCACAAGGGCGGGAATGGCGGCTTCACCCAGGTCCTGGCGCGCGCCGCACAGTCCTTCGGCGCCGAGCTCCGGGTGGGGGCACCCGTCGTCCGGGTGCTGACGCGTGGTGGTGAGGCGAGCGGCGTCGCGCTGGAGGACGGCACCGAGCTCAGCGCCGACGTGGTGGTCAGCGCGCTCGATCCGCGACGCACCTTCCTGGAGCTGGTCGACCCGCGCGAGCTCCCTGATGACCTCGTGGAAGAGATTCGACGCCTGAAGTTCCGCGGTGTCTCGTCCAAGGTGAACTTCGCGCTCGACCGCCTGCCACGCTATCCCGCCCTTGGCGACCGTGCCGACATCTTCCGCGGCTTCACCAATATCGGTCCGTCCATCGACTATCTCGAGCACGCCTTTGACGAGGCCAAGTACGGCTGGTACAGCAAGAACCCTTACATCGACGCATCGATTCAGTCGACGATCGACCCAGACATGGCGCCGCCCGGCAAGCATGTCCTGTCATGCTTCGTCCAATACACCCCTTACGAGCTGCGCGAAAGTGACTGGGATGTGGAGCGCCTACGCATGGCCGATCAGGTGCAGGCCACGCTGGAGCGGTATTTCCCGGGTTTCGGGGACGTGATCCTGCAGCGCGAGGTTCAGACGCCGCTCGACATCGAGCGCACAGTTGGCCTCTCAGAGGGGAATATCTTCGCCGGCGAGTTCCTGCTGCCGCAGATGTTCTTCTTCCGCCCCGCGCCGGGCTGGTCGCAGTACCGCACCCCGATCGGCGGGTACTACCAGTGCGGCTCGGGCACCCACCCTGGTGGCTGCGTGATGGGAGCGCCGGGACGGCTGGCGGCGGGCCAGATCCTGAAGGATCGGAGCCCCTCCACGGACGAGTAGGGCGTCGAGCTGCTCGAAGGCAGTTCGAGCCCGCTCGTTCTGTTCCGGCGCGGGGGCAAGATCGGGTGGCAGACCGGCGTTGCGCTGCGGCCCATACGCGGCCGCCCAACGGCCGTCTGCTTCGGCGGCAGCGACTTCGGCCAGGCCCGGGGCCCGCATGCGTCCGGCATTGATCAGGGCCTCGACTCGCTCCACGTTAAGCTTGGACCAAGGGCTCTTTGGCCGTCGGGGCGAATAGCGCTGCAGGTAGTAGCTCGTGTCGTGACTCTTTCGTTGGCTGTCGATCCAGCCATAGCACAGGGCGACATCGAGGGCGTCGCTGATCGTGACCGCTACCATGCCAGAGCCCTTCTTGGCGATCAGCAACCAGATGCCAGACCTGGCCGTCAGGCCAGCGGTCGACGGGGTGCCGACCACGTCGAAGCACTCCTTAACCGCAAAAGCCCAGGAGCTGGGCCTGACCCTGGTGGTGGCGGACAGCCAAGACGACCTCGCCAAGCAGGTCAGCCAGGTCGAGGACTTCATCAGCAGTTGCCCATGCCCCAGACCGGCGATCAGGCCAATGAGCTGCGGGTGCAGGAGGCCACGCGGCGAGCACCAGCGTCAGCGCCGCCAGCATCGGAATGAACGATTGTCGGTTCATCGATCCACCTCCTGAGTGATCCGTAGTTGCCAACCTTGCACGAGCGCAAGGGCATTCCGAGCGCGCAGGCTCGCGAGCTGGCCGAGCGCATCGTGCACGGCAACCCGGGGTTCGCCCTGGATACGATGGCGCCCGAGGAATTGGGTGCCCTAGCTCGCTTACCGGAACATGCTCGGTCTGCCTCTATGCGCGTCGAATCCACCCTCGGTCTCCCTAGCCACCCCACCCCGACCTGCTTGGGGTGGGCCTGGCGCGGGCTCGCGGGACCGCCGTAGACTGACACTCTGTCCGTGAGGAGGAAGACCGATGGCGGTTGCGAGCACGCTGGAATCGATGGCTCGAGAGTTGTTCGACGCACTCGACCGTAAGGATTTCGACCGGCTTGTCCGACTGGCGACCGACGACGTCCAGGGCATCGACGAGATCAGCCGCGGTTGGCTGCGGGGTCGGGCGGCGATGAAGGCGTACTTCAAGTCGTTGGGAGAGCACGTCTCGAACATCCGCTCGACGCTCAGCGACCTCCATACCGTCGAAGTCGGAGACGTCGGGATCCTGACGCTGGTCCTGGATCAGGAGTACGACATGGGCGGTCAGCGGACGTCGATCCATGCCCCGACATCGATCGTGGCCGGCCGTGTGGACGGCGACTGGCGAATCGTCCTGCTCCACTCCGTGCCGCTCGCCGAGGAGAGCTGACCGAGCGAGGGCCTAGCCAGGCCAGAGGGCAGCGACGCGGGCGATTGGGCCGACTGCCCACTACAACGTCTACCTAGAGGCGGAGGGCAGGTTCGTCGCCACCGGGATGCCGAAGACCCGAGTAAGGTAGGACATGGAGGTGTGAGCGGCTCGTGATTCGACAAGTCGAGG
>JALYTG010000248.1 GCA_030854405.1 Chloroflexota bacterium
CTTCAGGGCTGACGCGGTCGTCGCCAGCGAGCTGGCGGCGGCCGCCGCACTGGGCTGCGCCGAGCTGGTCGCGGCTAACCTTGCGGAAGACCCCGGCGACCCGCGCACGGCTCGAGCCCGGGCCGCCGCTGATCGCGCCGAGCGCGCCTGCCGTTCGGCAGCGCACCCGTCCTAGCGCGCATGCCCGACTAGGCTCGCATCGTGCCCCGACCCTCCCTCGTGGACGCAACCGAAACCGCGCTTCGCGAGCGACTCGCGCCGGGCCGCGCTCGCCTAGGCGACCGCCTGCCTCCCGAGAAGGAGCTGGCCGAAGCGCTGAGCGTCTCGAGGGGAACGCTCCGGCTGGCGCTGGAGCGCCTGGAGAGCAACGGCGAGATTGTCCGCAGACAGGGCAGCGGCACCTTCGTCGGCCGCGTCGCACTTGGCGCAGCCTTCAGCGAGGGCCTCGAGGTACTCGAGTCCTACGCGTCGCTGGCACGCCGGCAGGGCAAGCGCCTGACCGTTCGTAACCTGCAGGTCGAGCGGGCGCGGACGCCCGGATACGTGGCCGAGGTGCTGGGCATGCGAAGGGGGGCGAAGGCGCCGCTGATCCATCGGACGCTGCTTGCCGACGGAACGGTCGCCGCCCATATGCGCGACATCGTCCATCCGGACATCGGGCTCCCGCCGCCGGAGGCCCTTCGCTCGGCGATCGCGTCAGGGAAGATGGTGCTCGACATCCTCGTCGAGCTGGGCGTACCGATCGCATTCGCCAGAACGCAGGTGCGGCCGCGACTGGTGGAGCCCGGTGGCCGGCTGGGCGAGGCGATGGGCGCGACCCGCATCACCGCCGCGCTCGAGCTGGTCGAGCTCATGCACCTCGCCGGAGGCCAGGCCATTCAGTACTCGATCACCGTGTTCGCGCCCGGCTCCATCGACCTGCACGTGATCCGCAGCCTTGAGAATCGACCGGAGCCCCCTGATCGAGCCGACAGGCCCTAGCTGCTAGCTCCACGGGTAGGGGCTGTTCGAAACGGGGTGCAGCTCGCCCGTGGCGAAGCGCTCGAAGCGGAAGGGGTGCAACAGTGACGAGTGCTCGCCCTGGAGCACCCGTGCGATCTCACGGCCGACGGCGATCATCTTGTAGCCGTGGTTCGAGTCCGCGGCCACGTACACGTTCGGCAACATATGGTCGAAGACCGGGAAGTTGTCCGCCGTAAAGGCGCCAGCCCCGCCCGATCGCACCTGGCGATACCGGGAGCGGCAGTGCTCAAAGCGCTCGAGGCAGTGGGACAGCCCCGCGCACCACAGGTCCGGGAACCCGGGCTCAACGGTGCCGGTCGGATAGGGGTCGACCTCGAGCTGCTCTCCCATCGTCAGCGGCTGGGCGCCGCCCTGGACCGACTCGCGATCCGGCTTCACGTAGATTCCCCAGGGGGGCTCACTGACGAGCTCGCCGTCGTCGTCGTGTAGCGGGCGATCAGAGTCGACGTGGAGCACCGGTGACTCGCGCCCGTCGGCTGTGCTCAAGGTCGAGGGTGGCAGCTCCACCTCACCCTCCTGGAGGTACCAGTACGTCCACATCGGCACCCCTCCGTCCATGCCGCCGTCGGGGTGGTGCACGTCAATCCGGTTCGGCAGCCCCAACAGCTCCCAAAACCCCGCGATCCACGGCCCAACGGCGACCACGACTTGCTCAACCTCAACAGGACCGGCGCTCGTCTCCACGCTTGTGACCGCACCCGAGCCGTCGAGCTCGAAGCCGGTGACCTCCACGCCCTCAGCGATCCCGGCCCCGGCTGCTCGAGCCTTGTCGGCGAGCCCTCGCATCGACTCCAGGTTGAAGCCGAAACCGCCCGCCCGCTCGTGCAGACAGACGGTGAGACCCTCGGCTCGCCAGTCTCCGAACAGCGCGCGCATGTGTGTGCGCACCGCCTCCTCGCCTGTGTACAGCTCCGAGGGGTAGCCGATCCGCTGCTGGCGCTCGAACACCTCAGCCAGCTCCGCCTGCTGTGCGGGCGGCCCGCGCGCCACATAGCCCGACCCGTGGTAGTGCAGGGTCACGGGGTCGGACTCCCAAACCTCCACGCAGGCCGCCATCAGCTCCTGCATCGCGGGCTGGAAGTAGTTGTTGCGAATGACGCCGCAGGCGATCCCCGACGCGCCCGCCCCCACCCGGCTCTTCTCGACCACCAGCGCCTCCTTCCCCGCGAGCGCCAGGTGCCAGGCGGTCGACAGTCCATGCACGCCGGCGCCGACGATTAGATTCGGGACTGAGGAAGGAAACGCCGTCACGACGCCGTCACGACGCCGTCAGGTGGCGGCCTCGTCGCGCTCGCCCTTCAAGGCCTGGCGCAACATCACCAGCTCGCGCTCGATGTGCTCGAGCCGCCGATCGCGAGCTTCGGCGTCCGGATCTTGGCCGGGAACCCAGCTCGTCCCGGCGATCGGCACGTGGCACATGGCGCCCGCCTCCACGGTCAGCGCGGCGAGGTCCTCGGGCTCGAGGTTGTGCACGTTGGTCTTGCCGCAGCCGCGCGCGAGCATCTGCAGCTCGAGCGTCATCGCGTGCAGCAGGTTGTAGACGCGCTGGGCGGCCTCGTTGACGTCGAGGCGTGCCACGAGCTCGGGGTCCTGGGTGGTGATCCCGGAGGGGTCGCGACCAGTGTGCCAGGCCTCGATGCCCGTGTCGGGGTCCTGCATCGAGCCCATCGCGATCAGCGGCGCCGTGCCGACCGCCACCGCCTTGGCGCCGAGTGCGAGGCACTTGGCCACGTCCGCGCCGTTGCGGATCCCGCCCGAGGCGACGAGGTCGATCTCGTCGAACATCCCGACGTCCTCGAGCGCCCGGCGCGCCTCCGCGATCCCGGCCATCAGCGGGATGCCGGTCTCCTCGGTGAGGATGTGCGGGCCGGCACCTGTAGAGCCCTCCATACCGTCGATTAGGATCGTGTCGGGCCCGCACTTGGCGGCCATCCGCACGTCGTCGTAGGCGCGTGCAGTGCCGATCTTGAACTGGATCGGAACCTTCCAGCCGGTTGCCTCGCGCATCTCGTCGGCTTTGATCTTGAGGTCGTCGGGGCCGAGCCAGTCGGGGTGGCGGACAGGGGAGCGCTGATCGATCCCCGGGGGCAGGTCGCGCATCGCGGCGACCTCCGGCGAGACCTTCTGGCCCATCAGGTGCCCGCCGGCGCCCGGCTTGCAACCCTGCGAGATGAAGAACTCGACCATGTCCGCCTGTCGAAGGTGGTAGGGATTGAACCCGTAGCGGCTCTGGATCGACTGGTAGATCCACTTGTCCGAGTACTGGCGCTCCTCCGGGATCGCGCCGCCCTCGCCCGAGCAGGTGCAGGTGCCCGCCATCGTGGCGCCGCTGGCGAGCGCGATCTTCGCGTTGCGCGAGAGCGCCCCGAAGCTCATGCCTGTGATGTAGATCGGAATGTCGAGCTCGAGCGGGCGCTCGGCGAATCTGGACCCCAGCACGGTCTTGGTCACGCACTTCTCGCGGTAGCCCTCGATCACGAAGCGCGTCAGGGTTGCGGGAAGAAAGGTGAGGTCGTCGAAC
>JALYTG010000080.1:0-4771 GCA_030854405.1 Chloroflexota bacterium
GCATGCGGGCGCTGACCGAGATCTTCAGCCGTCTGCGGCGGGAGTCGCTGGGCGGCCACCCGCTGCCGCGCGCCGGCCTCGGCGGCGAGCAGACCGACGACACGAAGGCGTTCGAGTTCGGCGACCCGTTCGCTGTCGATCTCAACCGCACCCTCTTCAATGCCATGGCGCGGGAGGGACCGGGCACGCCGCTCCGCATCGCGCCCGGCGACTTCGAGGTGCACCGGTCAGAGGAAGCCACCGTCAGCTCGACGGTCCTGCTGCTCGACATGAGTCGCTCGATGTTGCTGCGCGGCTGCTCTTCGGCTGCAAAGCGGGTCGCGATGGCGCTGCACACCCTGATCCATACCAAGTACCCGCGCGACCGCCTCTACGTCGTCGGCTTCGCCTACTACGCGCGCCAGATCAAGCCGGAGGCGATTGCCACCCTCTCGCCGTACGAATTCGAGTACGGAACGAACCTGCAGCACGCGCTCATCATCGCTCGGCAGCTGCTCGGCCGGCGCCACGGCGGCAACAAGGAGATCGTGGTCATCACCGACGGCGAGCCGACCGCGCACATTGCCAACGGCCAGGTCGAGTTCGCCTACCCGCCCACCATCCGCACCATGCAGTCGACGCTGCGCGAGGTCGGCCGATGCACGCGCGAGGGGATCGTCATCAACACCTTCATGCTGGAACGCTCGCGCTACCTGTCCGAGTTCGTCGACCTGATGAGCCGCATCAATCGGGGACGCGCTTTCTATGTCGAGCCTGAGCACCTCGGCGAGTTCGTCCTGGTCGACTACGTCAACAACAAGACCAAGCGAGTCGCCTAGCGTGCGCTGGGTCGGTCGAGGGCGAACCAGACGACGTCGTGCTCGTGCCAGCGCGCGGCCCCGCGTCGGGTCAGGCCGAGCTTCTCCATGACGCGCTGCGAGCGCTGGTTCTCAAGGTCGGTGATGCTGATGATTCGTGGCACGTCGAGCACGCCCCAGATCCAGTCGAGCACGGCGCGGGCTCCCTCCGGCGCGTAGCCGCGGCCCCAGCGGTCGCGCTGCACCGTCCAGCCGATCTCGTGGCGATCGGGCCCTCCGGTCCAGTCGTCGTGGACCATCAGCCCGACCCGACCGACGATCTCCTCGGTTGCGCGCTCGACGATCGCGAACATGCCGAAGCCGCGGGCAGTGAAATGCCCCGCCATGCGGCCGACCGCGAACGCGGTCTCCTCGACCGGGAGCGGATCGGGGAGGCCGTGCCAGCGCATCACCTCTGGGTCGCCGTACGCCCGTTGCAGGCCGACCCAGTCTCCGAGGTCGAAGGGTCGCAGAAGGAGCCGCTCGGTCTCGAGTTGCGGCTGGGTGCCCACGGCGGGCGAGTGTACGCCACCGACCGGCTTCCCGGCGATTGGTTGTCGTACCGGCCATTAGGCGCCCGGATCAGCAGCGTGACTGCCACAATTGGAAGGGAGGTTGTCGACAAGTGAGCAGACCCTTGAAGGTCGGGGTTCAGCTGCCCGAGGTCGAGCGCGTGGTCCGCTGGCCGGAGTTGCGCGAGATGGCGCAAACGGCAGAGGGGATCGGCCTCGACTCGATCTGGGTCGGCGAGCACCTGCTGTACCGATACACCGATCGGCCGCCGAACGGACCATGGGAGGCGTGGAGCACGATGGCCGCGCTGGCGGCGGTCACCGAGCGCGCGCAGATCGGTCCACTGGTGGCCTGTACCGCCTTCCACAACCCGGCGGTCCTGGCCAAGCAGGCCGCCGCGCTCGACGAGATCAGCGGCGGCCGCCTGATCCTTGCCCTGGGCGCTGGCTGGAACGAGACCGAGTTCGGCGCCTTCGGCATCCCGTTCGACCAGCGCGTCAGCCGCTTCGAGGAGGCGTTCACCATCATTCGGGAGTTGCTGCGCTCCGGGCAGACCGATGTCCGAGGGCGCTTCCACCAGGCGCCAGAGTGCGAGCTGCTTCCGCCGCCGACGAGGCCGGGCGGACCGCCGCTGATGGTGGGCAGCCTGGGCGAGCGAATGCTGGGTCTGACGCTGCCGCACGTCGATGCCTGGAACGCGTGGTACGAATGGTTCGGCAACTCGCCGGCGGGCTACCGGGCCGTGCGCGACCAGGTCGACACCGCCTGCCGGGCGGTTGGCCGCGACCCGGACGAGGTCGAGCGCACCGTTGCGCTCCTGGTCGCCTTCCCTGGTGCAACCGGCCGGCTGATGGGCGACACCGGGCAGGAGCGGGTGCAGCCGATCCCGTCGGCGGCCGACGAGCTGGCGGCAGCGCTGGGCGCCTTCGCGGCCGAGGGGATCGCGCACGTGCAGCTGGTCCTCGATCCGATTACCGTCGAGAGCATCGCCGGCCTGGCGCCGGCGCTCGAGCTGCTGGACCGCTGAGCGCTGGTATCGTTGGCGGCATGGAGCTTGAGCCGCTGCCGATCGGGACCAGCGGACGCCTGCAGGCGATTGCCCTTGCCAACCCCTCCGGCAGCCACGCGGTCCTGGTCCGAGAGGCGGGCGAGCCCCGCGCGCTGCTGATCGCCGAGCGTCCGTCTGCGACCCGCGAGCGACTGGTCGTGACGCCGCTCGACGATGACGTCGAGTTCCGCGTCGATGGCGATGCCCTTGCCCTGTGGATCGGCGAGGGGTCGCTCCTGCCGCAGCGGGTTGAATCGGTACCGCGTTGGGCGAGCGCCGTAGGCCTGGTCCTGCTGCTCGTGATGCTCGGGCTCGCCGTGCTCGGCAGCCTCACCTTCTTCGGCTGGCTGATATCGGTCCTCGGCTGAGTGACCGATCAGCCGCCTCCCCGGGGCGAGCTCCGGCCGCCGACCAGCGGCCTGATCGCCATGCGCATCGGCCAGGAGTTCGGGCCGCCCGATGAGTTCACCCGTTCGCTCGACCGCGCCCTGGCGCGCGGTGGGGAGCGCGGCGCGACGGTCGTGGCCCACCTCGATAGCGGCGACCTGGCAATTCACATCCCCCGTGAGGATGGACCTTCCTGGAATACGGTGCCGCTCGTGCATCTGCATCGCGGTGACGAGCCTGGTCCCGAGGCGTGGGCAACCGCGAACGCGATCCTGGAGAAGCTGGAGCGATACCGCTGATGCGCGTCTACCTGAGCGTCGACATGGAGGGCCTCGCCGGCGTCTCGCATCCCGCGCAGACCTACTTTGGGCGCGACGGGATTGACCGCACAGATTACGACCGCAGCCGCGGCCTGATGGCCGGCGAGACGAACGCGGCAATCCAGGGCGCGGTGACCGCGGGCGCCACCGAGGTGGTCGTCAATGACAGCCACTGGCAGATGCGCAACCTGCGCGCCGAGGACCTGGACGCCGAGGCGCTGCTGATCATCGGTGACAAGCCGTACAGCATGACCGAGGGGATCGGCCGCTTCGATGCCGCCGCCTTCATCGGCTATCACGCGGGGGCGGGCCATCCGGCCGGTGTGATCGGTCACACGTACTCGTCGGTCGCGATCATGGAGGTTCGGGTCGACGGCATCGCGCACAACGAGGCCGGGCTCAACGCGCTGCGGCTCGCCGAGCATAGTGTGCCCGTGGTGCTGGTTGCAGGCGACGACGCGCTCGCCGGTGAGGTCGAACAGCTTCTCCCATGGGCGGAGCGGGTCGTGGTGAAGCGGGCGCTGGGCGGTCATGTCGCCGAATCGCTCTCGCCGGAGCGCGCCCAATCCGCCATCCGGGACGGGATGGGGCGGGCGCTCGGGCGCCTCGGCGAGATGCAGCTCTACCGGCGGCCCGCACGCATCCGCTGCGAGGTGGACCTGCGGGAGCCGGTGATGGCCGACTACGCATCGGTCCTGCCCGTGATCGAGCGAGTCGGGCCGCGAACCGTGGCCTTTGAGGCGGATGACGGGGAGAGCCTCTTCCGCTGGTTCGTGTGCGTCTTCCGACTGGCCGGCGTGCCGGCCGCGTGAGCATGGGCGTCGACGAGCAGGCTCACCTGCGCGGGATGATGGCGCGCTTCGCCACGGGCGTGACGGTCGTGGCGGCGCGCCACGGGCCGCTCCTGGCCGGGATGACGGCGAACGCGATCGCGACCATCAGCGTCGATCCGCCGCTCATGATGGCCAGCATCAGCCGCAAGAGCGAGACGCACGTCGCGATCGTCGGGTCGCACTCCTTCGCCATCAGCGTCCTCGCCCAGGAGCAGAGAGCGCTCGCGGACTGCTTCGCCCAGCCAACGACCGCCGTCAAGCTTCAGCGGTTCTGCGACTCGGCATGGCACGAAGCCGAGACCGGATCGCCGATCCTCGAGGGCGCGCTCGCCTACTTCGACTGCCGCCTCACCGCGCGACACGATGGAGGCGATCACACGATCTTCGTGGGCGAGATCGCGGCCGCCGGCTATCGCGAGGACGCGGAGCCGCTGATCTGGTTCGGCTCCCGCTACGGGGTCCTGGCGCCCGCGGATCCGGCATGACGCTCCCAGTCTGGGAACGGCTGCGCGCGCCGGACCGTCGGGCCCTTCAGGTCGGTCCGATGCAGCGTCTCGAGGTCGACCTCCTGCGCGTCGTCGACGGCGACCTGCTCGACGTCGATGGCGCAACCGTCTTCGATGCCTGGGCCGATGAGGGCGGCTATACGCTTCGGGCTGCCTTGCTGACCGATGCGCTCGCAACCCCCTATCTCGTGCGTGCCGCCGACTTGCAGATCATCGGCTCCGACGGACGCCTGGAGGCGCTCCTCGGCCGGGGGGCGGTGGTCGCCGCCCCCGGCGAGCTCGAGCGCCTGGCCTGCGCATGTCGCGGCATCAGCGCCGATGCGGTCTA
>JALYTG010000080.1:4781-5158 GCA_030854405.1 Chloroflexota bacterium
CCATCGGCGCCGGCTGGAGCACCGTGGACCAGCTGAAGCGCTCCAGCCGCATCGCCTTCGGCGAATGCCAGGGGCGGCGCTGCGTTCCGTGGGTCGCCGATCGGCTCGAGCTCGCACCCGATGACCCACGCGCGCAGGTCAGGGCGCGACCGCCGCTCGTGCCCGTACCGGCATCGGTCCTGGCGGCCTTCTCCGAGGCCTGAGGGACGCCCTAAGCGCCGACTGCCTCGAGCGCCTCTCCGATCGTCGCGACCGCTAGGTTGACCTCTTCGTCCGTCGTGACGAGCGGCGGGATGATCCTCACTACCTGGGCGCGCGTCCCGCAGCTGAGCAGCAGCAGGTGGCGCTCGAGGGCCGCATGCAGCACCCCCTTGACA
>JALYTG010000080.1:5168-9822 GCA_030854405.1 Chloroflexota bacterium
GGTCTCCGGCTCCGCGAGCTCGAGGCCGACCATCAGTCCGCGGCCGCGGACCTCGGCGACGCAGGAGTGTCCAGCAGCGGCCTCGCGCAGGCCGTTGAGCAGCCGTTCGCCCTGGCGCTGGGCGTTCGCGACGAGCCCTTCGTCCTCGATCACATCGAGTGTGGCGAGCGCCGCGGCGCAGGCGACCGCGTTGCCCCCGTAGGTGCCACCGTGGCTGCCCGGCGCGAAAGAATCGAGCAGCGGGTTGCGGGCCAGGATGCCGGACAGCGGAAGCCCCGACGCGATTCCCTTGGCCATCACCACGATGTCGGGAGCGACATCGGTCCACTCGGTCGCGAAGAAGCGGCCGGTCCGGCCGAATCCGGCCTGCACCTCGTCGACAACGAGCAGTATCCCGTGACGGTCGGCCAGCTCGCGCAGGGCGGGGAGGAACCCGGCGGGCGGGACCACGTATCCGCCCTCGCCGAGGACCGGCTCGACCACGAAGGCAGCCACGTCGTCCGGATAGACCAGCGTGGTGAAGAGCTCGTCGAGCGCGTCGAGCGTTACCTGGAGCGCGCCCGGCCCGAGCCGGAGCGGGTAGGGGTACGGGACGAAGTGGATGCCGCCGAGGAGCGGCTCAAAGTGGCCGCGATTCTTGATCCCCGAGCTGGTGAGGGCCATTGTGGCGTGGGTGCGGCCATGGAACCCGCCGCGGAACGCGACCACGGTCGGACGGCGAGTCGCCGCCTTGGCGAGCTTGACCGCGGCCTCGACCGCCTCCGCCCCGGAATTCGAGAGGAAGAGGCTGGCCTCCGCCCCGCCGGGAAAGTAGCGCGGCAGCCGCTCGTGCAGGGCCAGCCCGGGCTGGTGGTAGACGATGTTCTGCTGGGCATGGATGATGCGCGCGGCCTGTTCGGCGATCGCGGCTGCCACGCGTGGGTGCGCGTGACCCGTGCTCGTCACGCCGATCCCGGAGGTGTAGTCCAGGTAGCGCTCGCCGTCGATCGTCTCCAGCCACGAGCCGGAACCGCGCTCTACGACCAGGTCTGTGTAGCGCGCCCAGACCGCCGGAACGGCGTCCCGTCGCGCCAGCCAGCGCTCCGTGTCGCTCAGAACGTGGGTGGCGTGTTGATCCATAGCAATCGGGTCTCCCCGCTGGCCTCGTTGCGCCAGCGATGCCGCAGGGTTGATGGGAAGCTGAGCGCGTCGCCCTCCCTGAGCTGGTATTGCTCGGACTCGCCGAGCCGGACGCTGAGCCTGCCCGAGAGGAGGAAGAGGAACTCCTCTCCCTCGTGCGTGTACGCGCCGTCGCTGGTAGCGCCCTGTTTGAGCACGAAGAGCTGTGGCTCGAGCTGGGCCGCGCCCACCGCCAACTGCTCGATCCGCACGTCTGATCCGGCCAGCTGCAGGACGGCGCGTTGCTTCGGCCGCACCAGCCGCCCACGCCGCTCGCGGCCGGCGAAGAGCTCGAGCAGCGTGACGCCGTAGGCCGCGGTAAGGCGCTGCAAGGCGGAGACGCTGACTCGGATGACAGCGCGCTCGATGCCGCTGATCTGGCTCGTCGAGAGGCCCGAACGCTGGCTTGCCTCGGCCAGCGAGAAGCCGCGCTCGCGTCGCAGGGCGCGCAGCCGTCGAAGCGCGATCACCTGCTCGCCGGCCGGTCCGACCGGCCCGGCGGCCAGGATATGCCGGATCCCCGGCGCATTGACGCGCTCCTCCTGGCGCATACGGCGAACGCGATGGAGTCGAGCAAGATCCGCCTCGCTGTAGAGCCGGTAGCGACCCGAGCTGCGCGCCGGCCGGACGAGCCCCTGCTGCTCCCAGAGGCGGAGTGCTGAGGCGGACATGCCGACGCGACGGGCAGCTTCGCCGATCCGGATGCGATAGGGCGCCGCGTCGGCGGGCGGCGATTCGACCGCCGTCACGGAGTGCGGGTGCGCTCGTGGGAGCGTCATCGGCCGACCACCGGTCGCAGCTTGCCGAGGTCGCGCCGCTGTGCCCAGACTTGCAGCGCAATGAAGACCAGGGCGGTGACGAAGATGAGGGTACCGATGACGTTCACCTCGGGCGGTACGCCAAGGCGGCTCACACCGAAGACCCAGAGCGGGAAGGTGATCGTGCGCCCCGAGACGAACGAGGTGATTACGTAGTCATCGATCGAGAGGGCGAAGGCCAGAAGCGCAGCGGCAAGAATGCCGGGAAAGATGAGAGGGAATGTGACCTTGCGGAAGGTGGTCCACTCATCGGCGCCGAGGTCCATGGCGGCCTCTTCCAGCGTCCGGTTGAACCCGGTCAGTCGGGCGCGGACCGTCACGACCACGTAGCTGATATTGAACGCGACGTGGGCGACCACGATGGTGGTGATGTCGCGCTGCACGCCGAGCGAGACGTAGAGCGAGAGGAGCGATGCACCCATGATGATCTCCGGGGTGGCCATCGGCAGGAAGATCAGCAGGTTCAGCGAGCCGCGCCCGGCGAACTGGTAGCGGGTCAGCGCCAGCCCGATGAGGGTCCCGAGTGCGGTCGCGATCAGCGTGGAGACGACCGCCACGGTGAGGCTCGTGAGCATCGGCCCGGTGATATCCGGCCGGCTCCAGATGTCGAGATAGTTCTGGAAGGTGAAGCCCTGCCACGTGATGTTCTGCCGGCCCCGTGGGTCATTGAAACTGAAGGCGATCATCACCGCGATCGGCAGGAAGAGGTACGCGACCGCCAACGAGGTATAGACCGGAAGCACCAGACGGCCGAGGCGAACGCTCAAGGGACTGCTGCGCTCAGGCAGCAATGGCGGCGCCTCGCGGCGAATGGGCAGGGCGGTGGCGCTCATCCTTGGGTCAGCTCCTCGCCACCGACAGCGCGTGCGTAGATGACCACCATGGCCAGGATGGCGGCCATCAGCATGAAGCCCAACGCGGCCGCCTGCGGGTAGTCGTTGGTGTTGAGGAAGAGGCGCTGGATCACATTCCCGATCATCGTCGTGTCGCGGCTACCCAGGATCGCCGCATTGATGAAATCGCCGACCGCAGGGATGAAGGTGAGCAGCGAGCCGGCGAAGACGCCGGGCACCGACAGCGGCAGCGTCACGCGCAGGAAGGCCTGCAGCCGACTGGCATAGAGGTCGGTAGCGGCCTCGACCAGCCGTGGGTCGACCTTCTCGAGGGCGACGTAGAGGGGAAGGACCATGAACGGCAGGAAGTTGTAAGTCAGGCCGCTGATCACCGCTACCGGGGTCGCGATGAGACGGAAGGAGTCGCTCAGGAGACCCATCTCCTTGAGGGTCCCCAGCACGATCCCGCTATCGGCGAGGATCAGCTTCCAGCTGAGCGTTCGGATCAGGAAGCTGGTGAAGAAGGGCAGGATCACCAGCAGCAGGAGCATGTTCTTGAGGCGGCCGCCGCGGAACGCAATGGTGTAGGCCATGGGGTAGCCGATCGCCAGAGTCAGCACAGTGACGATCAGCGCGTACACGATCGAACGCAGGAATTGGGGCGCCCAATGGATGATCGCCTCTGGATAGATCCCGAAGTTCCAGGTGAGCTCATAGCCCGTGCCGAGCGAGCCCTGCTGCAGGCTGACCGATGCCATCACCAGCATCGGCACCACGAAGAAGGCGAGCAGCCAGAGCCCACCCGGCACCAGAAAGAGGTAAGGGACCAGTCCCCGATAGCGGCGCAGCATTTGGGTGGGGCCGGCTAGCCGGTCACCACCTCATTGAAGGCCTTGTTCCACGTGAGCTCCTCCTCCTCGTTGAGAACCTTGTAGTTGTAGACGTTCTTGAGCGCCTCTTCGGTCGGGTACGAGGTGTCGGCGACCACCTTGAGCGCGTCGGCGGTGGCCTTGTCCCCGGCTGCCGCAGCCGCGTCGGCGTGCTTGCGCACCGCCGTGGCCACCCCCTTGACGGGCGAGAAGTAGCCGACGTACTCGGTCAGCGTCGTTGAGTTGGCGGGGTCGTACCAGAAGTTCATCAGCAGGTGCGCGTCCAGGGGATGCTCTGCCTTGTTCGGAATGCACATGTTGTCGATGAAGAGCACGCCACCGGTGGCGGGAATGATGAACTCGACGTCCGGGTTGTCATACAGCTTCATCTGTGACACGTCGCCCGACCAGGCAATCGTCAGCGACAGGTTGCCGTTCGCAAGCTCGTCGTAGTACTCGTTGCCGTAGAAGTTGCGGAACTGTCCCGCCTTCGCCGCACGCAGCAGCTTGTCCCTCGCCTTCTCCACGTCGGCGATCGTCGCGTTCTCCGGCTTCACGCCCAGGCTGAGCAGGGCGAGGCTCATCGTGTCCCGCATCTCGCTGAACATTCCGACCTTCCCGGCGAACTTCGGATCCAGGAGGTCGTCGAAGGTCGTGATCTTCCGGCCGGTCAGCTTGGGGTTGTACCCGATGCCGGTGATTCCGGAGAGCCAGGCCGTGCTGTATTTGTTGCCGGGGTCGTACCACGGGTCTTTGAAGATGGGCTGGACGTTGGCCTCGAAGTTCGGGATCTTGGACTTGTCCAGTGGCTCGAGGTAGCCGAGCCTGATCAGCCTCTCGACCAGCCAGTCGGTCACGACGATGACGTCGTAGCCGGTCGGGTTTCCCTTCGCCAGGTCCGGCTGGATCTTGCCGAAGAACTCCTCGTTGTCGTTGACGGCCTCGGTATAGGTGACCTTGATGCCCGTCTCTTTGG
>JALYTG010000249.1 GCA_030854405.1 Chloroflexota bacterium
GTCCTGCGCGATCCCCGTGACGTCACGTCCGCGGTAGACCGTCACCGCCAGCTCGTCGACCCAGCCGGCCAGGATGCGCTCGATGTGGTTCTGCCACAGCCCGAGCCCGTAGGGGTGCCGGGTGGGAAAGTCGCTGATGTCCAACCGGGTCCCGGCGAAGCCCGCGACCTGAGCCACCTGTCCCTCCGAGAGGAACCGATCGGCGATTCCACGCTGGTCGAGAACCTCGATGGTGCGTGACTGCAGGCCGCCTGCGCGCGAGCCGGCGAGGACCTGGCTGGCACGCCGCTCGACAATGGCAACGTCGACTCCCGCCAGGGCCAGCTCGCCCGCCAACATCAGCCCTGTCGGACCGCCTCCGGCGATCACCACCGCATGCTCGGTCATCGCCACACTCCGGCCGGCATCACGCCGGTGGCGGCCGGCGCATCACATTCCTCGGCCAGCTGATCGGGGTCTCGGCCACGGTCGCCCTCCGGAGCCACTCCTCAGCCGAACGAGCAGGCCGGGGTCACCTTGTCCAGGGCACGCTCCAGAATTGCGAGCTCCTGATCGTCGAGTCGCTCGATAAATAGCTCCGAAACCTTGCGCAGATGGACGGGCACGGTTTGCCTCAGTCGAGCAAGGCCCGCGTCGGTGACGGCGATCACGACGCTGCGGGCATCGGCTTTCGTGCCGGAGCGTTGGACGAGTCCTTCGTCGACCAGGCGGTCGACGCGTCGCGTCATGCTGGATCGCGAGCTGAACGCGCGCGCCGCCAGGTCGGTCATGCGCAGCTCGCCGCCAGCAAGGGCCAGCTGGGCCAGGACGTCGAAGTCTCCCAAGGTCAGGCCGGTCTTGGTGACGAGATCGGTCGCGAGCTCGCGCATCAGCGAGGCATGCGCCCGGAGCAAGGCAAGCCAGGCTGCCAGGCCGCGCTGATCGGGCAGCGTGTCGTTTACGAGTTGATCCAGCACAGCGGCGGGGGCGGCTTCCGAAGGTGCTTGCATGTGCAACCAAATAAGCGGTACGGTGTTTGCAGTCGCAAGTATACGACATCGGCGCCGAGAAGGAAGCGCCAAATGATAGCGACGTCCGAAGCTGCAGGTCTCGGCTTCCAGCGCAGTAGGGAGCAGCAAATCATGACCACCAACGTCGCGAGCGCTGAGCGTGAGGTCGTCCTCGTCGAGGACGCGCACGTCCGCCCGATGATGGGGCTCGACGTTCTCGAACCCCTTCCGTCACGGAACATCCCCTACGAGCAGGTGGACCCCTTTATCCTCGTCCACGAAGGCGTCGTTCCGATCACGCCCGAGTGGGCAAGCAGGGATACGAAGCACCCGCACCGTGGCTTCGACAACTTGTGGTACCTCGTCGCCGGCGCGGCGAGCACCGGCCACAGCACGGGTCCAGGTGGCGCGATGGAACGCGCTCGCCTGGAGACTGGATCACTTCTGAAGCTCCGGACGGGTCGTGGGGTCTGGCACGCCGAAGGCATTGGCGAGGACGAGGTCCGCGAGGGCCAGGACGGCGGTGAGATGCGTGGCGTCCTCTTCTGGGTGAACCTCGCCCGCAAGGACAAGCAGGTCGAACCGACCGCGCAAGTTCTGCAACCGCAGGACATCCCCACGCGCCGGGAGGGCGACGCGATCGTCCGGACCCTCGTCGGAGAGGGGTCGCCAGTCATGCTCGGGACGCCCGGGTTGGTCCTCGACGTGGAGCTGCCGAAGGGTGGCGCCTTCAGCACGACCGTGCCGTCCGACTTCAATGGCTTCGTCTACCTGCTCGAGGGTGACGCCGAATTCGGCGCTAACCGGCTGCATGCCAGCCGGTCGCAGACAGCCGTGCTTGGGGCGGGGAGCGCCCTGACGGTCACAGACGCGCAGCCCGGTACTCGGTTCATGCTCATGGCCGGTAAGCCGTACGGCGAGGCGCCGATCTACAACGGCCCGTACGTGGATTGATGGCGACGGAGAGCCCGCCCGGTCGCCCGATCACCGTTGGCTTGAGCCGACCTTCGCCCCAGAGACATCACCGCGTTCAGCACACTGGCACTCATCGGTAGTGGAGACATGGGCGGCGCCTTGGCCCGTCTCGCGGTCGCAGCGGGTCTGGACGTCGTGCTCAGCAACTCCCGTGGCCCCAAGACCCTGTCGGGCCTCGTCGACCAACTCGGCCCACGTGCGACGGCGGCGACCGTCGAGGAGGCCGCGCGGGCCGGGGACTGGGTCGTGCTTGCGGTCCCGTTTAGCGCCTACCCGCGGATCCCGGTCGAACCACTGGCGGACAGGACTGTGGTCGAGACCACCAACTACTTCGGTCCCGGTGGCGAACTGGCCGCAAGGACGGCCACCAGCAGCGAGCTCGTTCAGTGCCATCTTGCCGGTGCCCATGTCGTGAAGGCGTTCAACACCATCCTTCCGCGCCAGCTGTACAACCTCGCGCGCGCCGCCGGCTCCCCAGACCGCAGTGCCCTGCCGGTCGCGGGCGACGACCCTGTCGCCAAGGCCGAGGCGGTCCGGCTCCTAGACATCCTGGGCTGGGACGCCGTCGACGCCGGCACGCTCGCGGAGAGCTGGCGCATGCAGCCGGGCACCCCGGCGTTCCTTACACCGTATATGGCGAACGCCAGAGCCCCTTTCGCCACGCGCCTCGCCACCGACCCGGGGAGACCAGCCTACGCCGAGCAGATCCGAGAGGCTCTGGACGCGGCGCGGACGTAGTCGTGGTTACTACGCAGCCAGACCATGAATGATCGCCAAGGCGACGTCGGCCATCCCGCCGAATGCGCGCTGCGGCGGCACTCGGGCTCCCTTGACAGGTGCGTTAGGTTACCGGTAACTCATGTTATCGGTAACACAGGATCAACCGGTGGCATCGGGCCCCTTCGAAGACCATTCCGTCGAGGAAACTGACACGGGCCCGAAGGGTGGGCAGGCGATGGGCGAAGCCCTGGTCGAGATGGAGGGCATCAGCAAGGACTTCCCCGGAGTCCACGCCCTCGCCGACTGTCGGTTCGAGCTCCGAAGCGGCGAGGTCCACGCCCTCGTTGGCGAGAATGGAGCCGGCAAGTCCACGCTCATGAAGATCCTGGCCGGGGTGTACCGCAGGGATGCCGGTCAGATCAGAATCAAGGGCCAGCCGGTCGAGATCGACTCGCCCCGTGCCGCCCAGAACCTCGGCATCAGCATCATCCACCAGGAGCTGAACCTGATGCCGCATCTGACCGTCGCCCAGAACATCTTCATCGGTCGTGAGCCTCGGGCGAACCCGTCGTTCGTCCTCGACGAGAACGAGCTGAACGCGCAGGCGCAGGCGCTCTTCGAGACCCTGCACATTGCCCTGGACCCGCGCGTCAGGGTCGCAAGGCTGGCCGTCGCCCAGCAGCAGATGGTCGAGATCGCCAAGGCGCTCTCATTCAACTCTGACGTGCTGATCATGGACGAGCCCACCGCGGCATTGACCGATACCGAGATTGGAGAGCTGTTCCGCATCATTCGTCGCTTCCGGGACCGAGGTGCAGGCGTGATCCACAT
>JALYTG010000250.1 GCA_030854405.1 Chloroflexota bacterium
GGATCGCCTCTACCTCGCCGAGCGAATGCCGGTGCTGATCATCTGGGGCGACCGCGACCCGATCATTCCGGTCGAGCACGGGCGGCGCGCTCACCTGGAGATCCCGCATAGCCGCTTCGTCGAGATCCCGGACGCCCGCCACTGGCCGCAGCTCGACCAGCCGCGGCTGGTCTGCAAGGAGCTGACCGACTTCATCTCCGGCACGGAGCCGTTCCGCTTCGACCTCGATTTGATGCGTGAGCAGCTCCGCCAAGGACCACCGGCCCCGCACTGAGCGACGCCCGGCGCTGGACGCTCGACTCCACGAGCCAGGCACGGGACGCTCGATTGAGCGGCACCTGGCGCTCCCATGCTCAAGCCCACGCCTGCTGCGTCCGATTCCTCCTTGGGCAGGCCGAACAGCGCTTCGCCCACCCAGGCAAGAAACGAGCACCTTGAGCGAGCGAAGCACACCCGGCGACAACGCCAGCCAGCCCACCGAGCAGGAACTTCGCCTGCGGGAGGCGACCATGCGCGCCGCGGCGGACGTCGGAATCGTCGGCTCCCTCGGCTTGGCGGTCTACGCGCTCGCGACGCCCAACGGACCGCACCGCCCGCTGATCGCAAGCGTCGCCTTGACGGGTCTCGTGGTCGGGTGCGCGATGCGGATCCTGCCCGCCGGCCGCATCATCCGCAGTCGCTGGCGCGAGGGGTTCCTGGTCCTCTGGTCGGTGATCTCGATCATCGTCGTGGCGATCATCGCGGCGCTCGATGGTGGGGTCGACAGCCCCGTCACGATCCTCTTCGTCCTCCCGGTTCTGTTCGCGGCCCTCACCTTCCCCCTACGCGTCACCCTCGTGGTCGGCGCCGTAGACATCGCCGTCTTCCTCACGGTCGCGGGCGCCTCCGGGGACGATCGCGCCTTCAGCGCCTTCACTGCCTTCGGGCTGATCTGCGCTGCCGCGATCAGCGCATTCGAAGCTCGCAATCAGTCGCGCCGCCGCGACGAGCTGGCCGGTACCGCCGAGGCGCTGCGAGCTAGCGAGGAGGTCAGCCGTCTACAGGCCCGCCAGCAGCAGGAGGTGGCGCGCTTTGGGCAACGGGCCCTGAGCGGCGAGGACATTGCCGAGCTGCTGCGCGAGGGCTTGCGGGTCCTGAAGCGCGTGCTCGACATCGACCTCGCGGGCGTCATCAAGGTGGTCCCCGAGGAGCAGGCGCTGGTGGTCGTTGCGACAGAGCCCCACGACTCGAGGATCGAGGGCACCAACCTGCCCTCCGGAACCGGCTCACAGGCCGGCTACACACTGGCAACCGGCACGCCGGTGATCGTCAAGGACTGGGCGACCGAGACGCGTTTCGAGCAGTCAGAACAACTTGAGGGGATGACCAGCGGTCTCACCGTGATGATTCGCGCCGCCAATCGGTCCTTCGGCGTGCTCGAGGTCGAATGCGCCAACCATCGGGAGTTCGGCACTCAGGACGTCAACTTCCTGCAGGCGATCGCCAACGTGATCGGCAATGCAATCGAGCGCCGCGAGGAAGAGGAGCGGACCCGCTATGAGGCGCTGCACGATCCGCTCACCGGCCTTCCCAACCGCAACCTATTCCTCGACCGTCTCGGCCACGCTCTCACGCAGGCCGAGCGAACCCAGTCCTCTGTCGCCGTGCTGTTCCTTGACCTCGACCAGTTCAAGCTCGTCAACGACAGCCTCGGACACGCGGCCGGCGACGAGCTGCTCGCCGCGGTCGCACCCCGGCTGGAGCAGGGGTTGCGTCCGAGCGACACGATCGCCCGCTTCGGCGGCGACGAGTTCGCGGTCCTGGCCGAAGTGAGGACTGAGCGCGACGCGGTTCGCGTCGCTGAGCGAATCAAGGTGGCCCTCTCGCGTCCCTTCAAGCTGCGCCAGCGAGAGCACTTCGTCAGCGCCAGCATGGGGATCTCGCTCGGCCGCGGCGAAAAGGCGCCGGAGGCGATGATCCGCGACGCCGACGCTGCCCTGTATCGGGCCAAGGAGAGGGGCCGGGGAGGCTATGAGATCTTCGACTCCGCGATGCGGGCCCGCGCGGTCGAGCACATGCGGATCGAGAACGATCTTCGCCGGGCCCTCGACCGCGAGGAGCTGGAGCTCCACTATCAGCCAATCGTCGGGCTCCGCGACGGCTCGATCATGGCGCTGGAGGCGCTGCTGCGCTGGCGCCATCCCGAGTACGGGCTCACCAGCCCGACCTCGTTCATCCCGGTCGCCGAGGAGTCGCAGCTGATCATCCCCGTGGGGCGCTGGGTCATCGAGGAGGCCTGCAACAGAGTCGCCGAATGGCAGTCGCTTCAGCCCGACGCCGCGCCGGTGCGAATCGCGGTCAACCTCTCCGGCCGCCAGATTGGCGACCCACAGCTGCTGCCCACGGTCTCTGCCGCGGTCGAGGGAAGCGGCATCGATCCCGCGACGCTCAGCTTCGAGCTGACCGAATCGGTGCTCTTCGAAGAGTCCGGGGTGTCGGAGCGGATCATGCGCTCGCTGCGTGGAATCGGCGTGCGGCTGGTCCTCGACGACTTCGGCAGTGGCTTCTCCTCGCTCGGCTACCTGAAGCGATTTCCGCTCGACGGGATCAAGCTCGACCGCTCGTTCATCGAGAACGTGGCCGACGGCCTGACCGATGCGCAGATCGTCAAAGCGGTGGTCGAGATGGCACGCGCGCTCGGCCTCGAGATCGTGGCCGAGGGTGTGGAGACCTCCGATCAGCTGGCCGCCGTCCGCAACCTCGGCTGCCACCAGGCACAGGGGTTCTACTTCATGCCTCCGCTGCCGGCCGAGGAGGTGCCCGGGGTACTGGCCCAGAGTCCCTGGCGGGAGTTTCTCGTGACTCCGGACGAGGGGCCCAAGACCCGGCCGGCCGGCCCGCGCAGCATCCGCAGCGAGTAGTCGCGCGACGACAAGCTCAGGTCAGCGCCATGCCGGGGGCGACCGCGACCTCGAGCAGCTGCGGCTCGGGTGAGGAAATGGCGGCGGCCATCGCCGCTGGCAGCTCGTCGATGTCGTCGACCCGGCGCGCGCTGACCCCGTAGCCGTCCGCGATCTCGGTGCTGTTCAGCGCCGGCAGGTCGAGCCCGGGGGCGCCCTTCACCTCCTCGATCTCGGCGAACCACTTGAGGATCGCGTACTCCTCGTTACGCAGCACGAGGACCGTGATAGGCACCTTGTGGGCGACGGCGCTCCAAAGAGCGGTGATCGCGTACTGAGCCGACCCTTCGCCGAGCACGCAGACGACCGGGCGCTCGGGCTGGGCCAGCTGCACGCCGACCGCTGCGGCGAGTCCGAACCCCAGTCCGCCGCCGGCCCCGAAGAAATAGCTGCCGGGACGTGAGAGGCGCAGCCGATTGCGCAGCGCGAGCGTGCTGGAGGGCGACTCGAGCACAACGATCCCGTCCTCGGGGAAGACGTCGGCCAGGGCCGCGAAGACCGCCGACGGGCTGACCGGCTCAGAGGGCGGCGGCGGCTCGGGGGCGGGGAGCGGCTCCGGGGCGGGGCGGTCGGACT
>JALYTG010000251.1 GCA_030854405.1 Chloroflexota bacterium
CACCGCACAAGGGTGACGACTCCCGTGGGCTCAGGTTCAACTGCCGTAGATGCGTCACCGGGTCGGATCCGATCGAGGGTTTGACCGGCGCACGGGGCGGCACTCTCAACATCACCGAGGTCAGGTCCTAGATGAAGCTCTGCTGGCAAGCGAAGCGGCCATGAACGACGAATCACGACCGCAGCAGCAGCGACGCCGCCCGCGCCGCCGCACAGAGGGTGGTGGCGGTCCGCGCCGTCAGCCGGCTCGCACCGGCTTCGCTCCCCGACGTCGCAACGACTACGCCTCGGGTCAGTACTCCTCGATCTTCACGGGCCCGTTCCCGACCGAGGCGGATGAGGGCGAGGCCCTCAACTTGCCCGATCTGCAGGCCAAGTCCGTTGACGAGCTCCGCGAGCTTGCGAGCGACCATGGCATCGAGGGGTCCGAGGGGATGGAGCATTCCGACCTCGTCCTCAAGCTGCTCGACGTCGTCCCCCTGGCGCCCACCCAGCCGTATATCAGCAACGGTCAGCCTGGGATCGCTGAGGGGATCCTGGAGATCGTCGACGAGGGCTTCGCCTTCCTTCGCACACACGGCGTGATGCCGTCCAATGACGACATCTACGTCAGCAGCAGCCAGGTGCGCCGTTTCGGCCTCCGGACGGGGGATCACGTCACCGGCCAGACGCGGCCGCCGAAGGACCAGGAGAAGTACTGGGGCCTGCTGCGCGTCGACACCGTCAACGGGGTCGACCCGGAGATCGCCAAGCGCCGCCCGAACTTCGACACGCTGGTGCCGGTCTTCCCCGAGGAGATGTTCGACCTCGAGACCGACCAGAAGAACCTGACGCAGCGCCTGATCAACCTGATCAGCCCCCTCGGCAAGGGGCAGCGCGGCATGGTCCTCTCTCCGGCGAAGGCAGGCAAGACGACCGTTCTCAAGCAGATCGCGGCGGGGATCACCGACAACCACCCCGAGGCCTACCTCATGGTTGCGCTCATCGGCGAGCGTCCGGAGGAGGTCACCGATATGCAGCGCAGCGTGAAAGGCGAGATCTTCTCGTCGACCTTCGACGAGCCGACCGAGAATCACACCCGGGTCGCCGAGATGGCGCTCGAGATCGCCAAGCGCCAGGTCGAGACCGGCCGCGATGTCGTCATCCTGCTCGACTCGATCACCCGGCTGGCGCGCGCTTATAACCTCGCCCTTCCGGCATCCGGCAAGACCCTCTCGGGCGGCGTCGACCCGGTCGCTCTGTATCCCCCCAAGCGCTTCTTCGGTGCCGCGCGCAACATCGAGCATGGTGGCAGCCTGACCATCATCGCGACCTGCCTGGTGGATACCGGCTCACGCATGGATGACGTCATCTACGAGGAGTTCAAGGGGACCGGCAACATGGAGCTCGCGCTCGATCGCAAGCTCTCCGAGAAGCGGATCTTCCCGGCCATCGACGTCCTGCGCTCCGGCACTCGGCGCGAGGAGCTGCTGCTCGACGAGAACACGCTGCGCATGACCTGGACGATGCGGCGCATGCTCTCGGCCCTTGGCCCCAACGAGGGAATCGAGCTGCTCATGCAGCGCCTCGGCAAGACGAAGAACAACGCAGAGTTCCTGGTCTCACTCAGCAAGTCGGTCGAGGCCTCCGAGCGCTAGACCGATCCATCGGCATCCTGATGCCCCGCCTGGGGATCCTGCTCTCGCTTGCGCTGCTGCTCGGCGCCTGTGGCGGAGAGCCGACCACCCCGTCGCCCACCGTGCCGGTCTCTTCGCCGGCCGTCCCATCCTCGACGCCGGTCCCAACCGCTGGCCTCGGGCACGTGATTGCGGCACCAGGATCGGAGAGTGCCGTCTACCGTCCCAATCCCGGTGCCATCGTGGTCGCGATCGACCCCGGCCACGGCGGTTGCCTCGACTGGGGCTCGCCGAACCCGTTCGACAACGTCGAGGCCAAGGCGGAGAAGGCGATCACCCTCGGCATCGCGCTCGCCCTGCGCGAACGGCTCGAGGCAGAGGGAATCACGGTGGTGATGACCCGCGACGCGGACCAGGCGCTCGCCGGCGACCTGTACCCGCCGCTCGGCTGCCAGGGACCGCCGCTACGGGACGTGAACGGTGACGGGATCGCCGGCTTTGGCCCGCAAGTCCCGCCGCAGACCCTGGCGCGCGATGAGCTGCAGGCGCGCCTGGACTTCACCAATGTCGCTCGCGCGGACGTCCTGCTCAGCATCCACATTGACGCGATCACCGATGCCGACGGCAACCCGATCCCGATCGCCCGCACCGAAACCTTCTACACCGATGAGACGCCCTGGGGTCCCTCGAGCACGCGCCAGCTCGCAGAGCTGATGCAGCAGGGACTGGTGAGCGCCATGGCCGGGGCCGGATATCCGCGCCAGGACCGTGGCACAAACGCCCACAACTTGTACCTCGTCGCGCCGCCGCTGCTCAGAGAGACAGCGGAGCGGCCGAACCGTTGGGCACAGCCCACGCGTGGTGCGCTGATGCCCTCGGTCCTGTGCGAGGTCGCATCGAACACGCTGGCGGCCGAGGACCGGCTGATCATCTCCGCAGATGGGCAGGCCCGCATCGCGGATGGCCTCTTCGCAGGCCTGGCTGGCTACTTCACGCAGCGGCCGCTGGCGGCGCGCATCGATGCCTTGCTCCCGGCTGCGGACCTCTCGCCACGAGCGGTCCCCGGAGCAGGACTGCCCTTCTGGGCAGTGGAGGCGCGTGGCCTCTCTCACCTCCCCTTGAGGCTGACGAACACCGGGCAGCAGCGCTGGAGCGAGAAGCTGGGTCTTCTGGTGGGCTGGCAGCCATCAAACGACCCATACCTGCGCGCGGCTCCCGCGACCCTCGACCGCGTGGAGGTTGCCGTGCCGCCACTGGCGCCCGGCGAATCGGTCGATCTCGAGGTGCCGGTCGCCGTCCCAGCGGGTGCTCGCCAGGTGGCCTGGATCACCCTCGGTTTCGGCGGCGAGGAGCCCTTCGCGGATACGGGATCGGCGCCATTGCAGCTCGCCAGCACCGCCCCATAGTCCTGCCACTAATTGCCAAACGGCTGCCGGCTTTGGTTGACCCGCCAAGTCGGGCGCTGGTAGGATGCCGCGGTGCGACATCGGCCCGGGCACTTGCTACCGGACCCGCGGGACGCGGTCGTACGCCCAACCCTGTGCCCCCGTGCGGAGCTATGACGATTGCCTGACGGCCGCTTGACAGATGCCCGGCTCTTGACGCGAGCTATTGCCCACCTCGCCGTCATCGGCCTGGTCGCCTTCACCTCGGCGATCGGGATCGCGGCGGCTCATGGCCAGTCGCCCGGGTCCGGGCATCTGGGCTTGAATCTCGTCTCCTCCGCGCGCGGCGCTGCTCCCTCGTCCGCCCCCCTGGTCGCCTATTCGTACGTGTTCGCCCCGCAGGCCGGGCGCGCGCTGGCGGAACCGGATCCCCTGCGCATGCCGCAGCCCCACCTGGCGCCCACCCCCAAGCCGACGCCTTTCCCCCTGAAGAAGGCCGCCCCCTTCCCCGCGC
>JALYTG010000252.1 GCA_030854405.1 Chloroflexota bacterium
CTTGCAATCCGTTCGAGCAGCTCGGCCGCCCGGCCGGCATGTCCGGCGCGCCGATGGGCCAGGATTGCCGCTCGCACGTCGGCGAACTGGGCCTCGATGCCGAGCGCCTCGAGGTAGTTGAGCAGCAGCTCGGCGTTCTCGGCGCGCTCCTCCATCCGACCGCGCCGAACGTGCGCGTCGCGGAACTCCGCGAGCAGCGCCCGCAGCTCGACGAGGATCCAGCGCCGCTGCGAGCTGCCGGTCGCGTAGAGCTCCGCGATGCGGCGCAGGAAGGCGGCGCCGCGCAGGTAGTCGCGGTTGGCGACGTAGCTCTGGCGGAGGCGCGCGCCGACCAGTGTGTCGAAGCTCTCGTCGAGCTCGACAAGCCGTTCGAGTGCGCCGAGCCAGTCGTCGATCCTGCCCCGCTCGCGGTAGTAGTCGACGGCATAGCGCAGCCAGTAGCGCTCACCATGCTGCCGCCAGTCTTCGCCCTCGATGTGGTGCGCCACGATCCAGTCGTGCTGCGCGGCGGGGCCCGCCAGCCAGGTCTCTGCCGGGACCCGGAAGCCGGCCACGCTCCTCCATTGCGGCTGATGCCATGGACTGGGCGGCAGCGGCTCGAGTCGCCCCATCCGGCGCCGTGGCGGCACGCTGGGCGTTTCCCCCGGCTCGAGCGGCCACTCCATGGTCCCGGCCGTGCCGGCATCGAGCGCATGGTCGTAGTGCAGGCGGCGGAGCGGGTCGCGAAGCTCGGTCCAGGCTCGGTTCAGGATCGACGTGCGCCGCGTCGCGAGCTCCGACGATTCCGTCCGGTCAGGATGGTGGCGCAGGACCGCGTCGCGGAAGGCCGCCCGCAGCTCGGCCGCCGACGCCGACGGCTCGGCCCCGAGCACGGCGTAGAAATCGCGTACCTCGGTCCTCGCCGGCTCGGCGGTCGCTCCGTTCGCCATCCGAACGAGTCTAGCGTCCGGTTGTGCGCGTGCCTAACTTCGGTATGCTGGCCGGCATGGCCGCCGCGACACGTACAGCCGCAACACGCGTGGGCCACCTGCTGCTCATCGGCGGAGCGGAGGAGAAGCTGCGCCAGCGCCAGATCCTGAGCCGCTTCGTCGCCCTGGCAGGTGGCTCCGACGCGCGCGTGGCGGTCATCTCGACGGCCTCTTCGCTGGGCGACGAGGCGACTGCGCTCTATCGGTCGCTCTTTCACCAGATGGGGGTCAGCGACATCCGCGGCCTGAGGCCGCTGGTACGCGAGGACGCCAACGACCCGCGCCTCGTCGAGATGCTCACCGATGCGACCGGCATCTTCATGACCGGTGGCAATCAACTGCGCCTGTCGAGCGTCATCGGCGGCACCCTGCTGGGCCGCGCTCTGGTCGACGCTCACCGCCGCGGGGCGATCGTGGCCGGCACCAGCGCCGGCGCCTCCGCGATCGCAAGCCACATGGTCGCGTTCGGCGCGAGTGGCGCCACGCCCAAGCAGCGGATGACGCAGATGAGCGCCGGGCTTGGCCTGCTGCCCGGGGTGCTGGTCGATCAGCATTTCGAGCAGCGCAACCGGTTTGGCCGGCTGATGGCCCTCGTGGCCCAGTCGCCGGCGCTGCTGGGGATCGGCATCGACGAGGACACCGCCGCGCTGGTCGGGCCGAAGGGGGTTCTCGAGGTGATCGGCAAGGGATCTGTGACCATCCTCGATCCGGCGCGTATCCAGACCGATGCCTACGAGGTGAAGCGCCATCGGCCGATCATGGTCAGCGGCGTCGTCCTCCACTCTCTGCCGTCGGGCTACCGCTTCGATATCCGCCGGCGGCGGCTGCTCGCCCCGCTGCGCCCCGTCAGCGCGACCGATCGGGAGCTGGCCATGCTTGCGACCGCGGGCGATCGCACACGGAAGCTGATCCGCCGCATTGCCGCCGAGGGGGCCGACGATTCCGCCCCCGAGCGGGCTCGCCGCCGCGCACTTCGCGCCCAGCGGCTGGGGACCGAGGCGAGCGAGTGACGACCGCCACGCCACAGCCTCGGGCCGGGCGCCGTGGCTCCAGGCTCTCGACGGCCTCGCGGCGAGCACGGGGGCCGCGCGGCACGCTCCGCATCCTCGAGCAGCGCGTCTTCCGCGGGCCGAACTACTGGAACTACGACCCCGCCATCAAGCTGCTTGTCGACCTGGGTGAGCTGGAGGAGTGGCCGTCGCACAAGATCCCCGGCTTCGTGGAGGGCCTCCTGGACCTGCTCCCCGGCGTGGGGCAGCACGGCTGCTCGCTCGGGCGGCCGGGTGGATTCGAGCAGCGGCTGCGCGACGGGACCTGGCTGGGACATGTGGCCGAGCACGTCGCGCTCCAGTTGCAGCGGGAGGCCGGAACCGAGGTCGGGCGCGGGAAGACCCGCAGCGCCGGCAAGCCGGGCCGTTACCACGTCGTCTACAGCTACGCGGAGGAGAGCGTCGGGATCGCCGCCGGCCGGATGGCGGTGCGGCTCGTCAACCACCTGGTCGAGAACGAGCCCGCGTTCGACTTTCGAACGGAGCTCGAGTCCCTCATCCTGCTGGCGGAGCGCGCGGCCTTCGGGCCCTCCACCCAGGCGCTCCTCGATGAGGCCAATATGCGGGACATCCCCTCGATTCGCCTCAATGAGCAGTCGCTCGTACAGCTGGGTCACGGCGTCTATCAGAAGCGAATCCGGGCCACCATAACCAGCCAGACCTCCTCACTGGCGGTCGACATCGCGTCCGACAAGAAGCTGACCAACCGACTCCTCCAGGCGACGGGCGTCCCCGTGCCGCGCGCGGCCGTGGTCCCTAATGCCGAAGAGGCCGTCGCGGCAGCGGACCGGATCGGCTACCCGGTGGCGGTCAAGCCGGTCGACGGCAACCATGGGCGCGGCGTGGCGCTGAACCTCGGTGACGCCGATGCGGTTCGCGGCGGGTACCAGCGCGCGCGGGCGCAGTCGCGCCAGGGCGGCGTGGTGGTGGAGAGCTATCTGAGCGGCAACGACTATCGCTGCCTGGTGGTCGGTGGCGTCCTGGCGGCCGTGGCACAGCGTGTCCCGGCGCACGTCGAGGGCGACGGCGAGCATACGGTCGCCGAGCTCGTGGAGCTGACGAACGCTGATCCGCGTCGCGGCATCGGCCACGAGAAGGTGTTGACCCGCATCAAGATCGACGAGGAGGCGATCACCTACTCTCGCGAGCAGGGATTCGAGATGACCGATGTCCCGCCCACCGGGAAGCGGGTCTACGTCAAGCGGACCGGCAACATGAGCACCGGCGGGATCAGCATCGATCGAACCGACGAGATCCATCCCGATAACACCGAGGTCGCCGAGCTGGCGGCGCGGGTCGTCGGGCTCGACATCGCCGGGATCGACCTGATCTGTCCAGAGATCGGACAGCCGGTGCGCGAGACCGGGGGCGGGATCGTGGAGGTCAACGCCGCCCCCGGCTTCCGGATGCACACCAACCCGACGGTGGGGGAGCCCCAGTACGTCGCCAAGCCGGTGATCGATCTTCTCTTCCCGCCCGGGACGCCGTCACGC
>JALYTG010000253.1 GCA_030854405.1 Chloroflexota bacterium
GCGTCGGGCGGATGAGCTGCTCGAGTTTGTGCAGCTCGACGAGCGCGCCAAGGACCAGGTCGAGCCGCTCTCGGGTGGTATGAAACGCCGCCTGACGATCGCACGCTCGCTCATCAACGAGCCGGAGCTGATCATCCTCGACGAGCCGACGACCGGCCTCGACCCGCAGGCGCGGCACCTCCTCTGGGAGCGCCTCTACCAGCTCAAGCGGCGCGGGGCGACACTGATCATTACGACCCACTACATGGACGAAGCGGAGCAGCTCTGCGACCGACTGGTGGTCATGGATAAGGCGAAGATCGTGGCCGAGGGATCGCCGCGCGAGCTGATCGATCAGCACTCGACTCGCGAGGTGCTCGAGCTGCGCGTGACCGATGCGGTCCGCGACCATTTGAACGGTCGGCTCGACGGCCTCGCCGACCGGATCGAGGAGCTGCCAGACCGGCTGCTCCTCTACACCGCCGACGGCGAGCAGACCCTCGACCAGGTGCACAAGCGCGAGATTCCCGTCGACAGTGCGCTCGTCCGTCGCTCGACACTGGAGGATGTCTTCCTGCGTCTCACCGGCCGGACCCTGATCGAGTAGCGCATGACCGTCGTCGCCGCGTCCGGCCGCGTCTGGCAGCGCAACTGGCTCGTCTACAGGCGCCTCTGGCACCGTAGCCTTGCGTTCGGCTTCCTCCAGCCGGTTCTGTTCCTGACCGCCATGGGCATCGGCATCGGCACGCTGCTCACTCCTCAGAGCCTCGCCGCCTTCGGCGGCGTCGAATACATCGACTGGCTGGGCCCGGGTCTTCTGGCGGCCATGGCCATGCAGACGGCGACCTTCGAGTCGACCTACCCGATCATGAATAAGATCATGTGGGGCCGGAACTACGAGGCGATGCTCTCGACTCCGCTCGGCATCCGCAGCATCGTGGGCGGCGAGCTGGCCTGGGCCGCGTTCCGCATCGGCACCCTCGCGAGCGTCTTTCTCGTCGTCCTGATGCTGTTCGGGATCCCCCGCTCACCAATGGCCCTCCTCGCCATCCCGTTCGCTGTGCTCGTCGGCGTTGCCTTCAGCGCGTGCCTCATCGCGTTCACCGCCACCCAGAAGAACGACGTCGGCTTCAGCGCCATCTTCCGCTTCGTGATCAACCCGCTCTTCCTGTTCAGCGGGACGTTCTTCCCACTCACCAACCTCCCTGAGCCGCTACGCGCCCTGGCGTGGGCGACCCCGCTGTTCCACGGGGTGGAGCTCATTCGCGGTTCGATCATCGATCAGCTCGACCCGGTGAGCGCGCCGCTCCACCTGGCCTACCTGCTGGTCATGCTGGGTATTGGCGCCTGGCTGGCCGAGCGCAAGCTCACCAAGCGGATGGCCGGCTAGCCAGATGACGACGCTGACGCAGCACGTCCCGTCCGGCGCCCTCGCGACCGCGTGGTCCCGGGTCTGGCGCGCTCGGCGCCTGGTCGAGCGCAACATCATGGTCTACCGCCACCAATGGATCATCATCTTCAGCGGCGTCTTCGAGCCGATCTTCTACC
Source organism: Chloroflexota bacterium (assembly GCA_030854405.1). Next base: position 1,528 of record JALYTG010000253.1, read on the forward strand.
TGATCAGCATCGGTTTGGGCATAGGTGCCATCGTCGGGCCACTGACGCTTTCAGACGGGCGACAGATCAACTACGTGGCTTACGTGGCGCCCGCGCTACTGGCTACCGCTGCAATGAACGGCGCGGTCTTCGAGACAATCTTCAACGTCTTCTTCAAGCTCAACTACGCGAAGACCTATGAAGGCGTGCTGGCCACGCCGATGGGGATCACCGAGATCGCGATCGGCGAGATGCTGTGGGCCCTCATGCGCGCCGCCCTCTACGCCGTCGCGATGTTCCTGATCATGCTCGTGACCGGCATGATCCTCTCGCCCTGGGGCGTGCTCATGGTGCCGGTGGCATTGCTGGTGGCTGCCGCATTCGCCGCCGCAGGGTTGGCCGGCACCTCCTATCTACGGACGGTGAACGACTTCGACGTGCCGATGGGCCTCATCGTGATGCCCATGTTCCTGTTCAGCGGCACCTTCTTCCCGATCAGCTTTTATGCGCTGCCGATCCAGATCTTCATGCAGGCCACGCCGCTCTACCACGCCGTCAGCCTCATGCGCGGCCTCTCGACCGGCATCGTGGGTGGGGCCCAGCTGTGGGACCTCGTCTACCTGGTGGTCTTCTTCGCCATCTGCCTGTGGATCGCGATGCGCCAGATGGAGCGCAAGCTGATCAAGTGACCGTTCGGCCGGGTCACATGATCCGGCGCCAGGGCTCGGTCTTCTGCGCATCGGCCCGGCGGTAGGACTCGGCCAGGATGCTGATCGGGTGCACCGTGGGGACGCCGGTCGAGGACTCGATCTGCCAGCGGCAGGTCTCGGAGTCGCAGGCCGCGCGGGCGGCACCCGAGGCGCGGACCTTGGCGAACAGCGGCTCGCCGACGTCCTGGGCAATCTGCCAGCGCTCCACCTTGAGCCCGTAGGTCCCCGCCGCGCCGCAGCAGTCGTGGTCAGAGTCGACGGCGCGCAGCCCGGGGACGAGGGCGAAGAGGTCCATCGCTGGCGTGCCGATCCCGTGCGACTTGAGCTGGCAGGGCGGATGGTACGGCAGCGGCCCAACGATCGGCGCGAACCCGGTATCGAGCTCGCCGCGATCGTGAAGGTCGAGGAGCAGCTCGCAGATGTCCCACGTCGCATCGGCCACGGCGGCCGCATCGGCGTCGGCGAGGTCGAGCATCTCGCGGTACTCCGCCTTGAACGCGTGCGTGCACGAGGTCGACGTTCCGACGATCCGGTAGCCGGCACGCGCGAACTCGGCCAGGGTGGCGAGGTTGCGGCCCGCCTTCTGGCGGGCCTTGCCATACAGCCCGTTTGAGATGAACGGCAGGCCGCAGCACTCCTGGCGCGGCACGATCACGGTGAAACCGTTCCGCTCGAGGATATCGACCGCATCGCGGCCGAGATCTGGCTCGAAGCCGTTCACGGCGCAGCCGTGGAAATAGACCACGCTCCTCGACGGATCGGGCGAGGCTGGCAAGGTCGTCGCCCCGCCGCTGCGCTTCCACCACGAAGCGAACGTTTGGCGCGCGAACGTCGCCAGCGGGCCGCGCCGATGGACGCCGAGCACCTTCTCGCCGATCCATCGGGCCATCCGGTTGCGGAGGGCAATGTTCGCGAACGGCGCCAGCGGAGCACCGGCCCGGATCATGAGGTCGGTGTCGCTGATGATCCGATTTCGGATGCTCGACCCACGTCCATCCACGATCGCCGCGCGGGCCCGGCTATTCGTCTCGGCGATCAGCACGCCATGCGGGCAGGCTCGAGTGCAGATACCGCAGCCCGAACACAGGTCTACTGTCCGGTCCGGCGGAGTGTGGCTGACCGACGGGCCGCGGAAGCGCTGGGCCTGCGGGCCGACGTACTTCGGGCCAGGGAAGGAATCGGTTACCCGTGCCACCGGACAGACCGTCGTGCACACGTTGCACTTGATGCAGGCGTCGGTGCTGTACGGCGGAAAGTCGCGGGCGCCAGCGTCGTGGAGGGTCATGCGG
>JALYTG010000254.1 GCA_030854405.1 Chloroflexota bacterium
CGTCAGCCAGCCGACCATCTCGCACCACCTCAAGGTCCTCCGCGACGCCGGCGTCGTGCAGAGCGAACGGCGCGGCACGAATATCTACTACTCGCTCGCGCCGTCGGTGGCCGGCCGGTTCACCTCGATCGGGGCCAGCCTCGCCGGACTCGTCCAGATCTCCTGATCGGGCGCTACCCTTCATGCGGTGAGCCTCACCGTCGCCGCCTGCCCCCACTGTGCCCGTCCCGATGAGCAACCCCTGATCTGCGAGCGGTGCGCCTGGCGGTGGTACGCGAACCCGAAGCCTGCCGCAGGGGTGATCCTCGAGCGAGATGCATCGATCCTGCTCCTGCGACGGGCGGTCGAGCCCGGACTGGGTGCCTGGGATCTGCCGGCCGGCTACCTCGATCCGGGGGAATCGCCGGAAGAGGCGGCGCGGCGCGAGACCTTCGAGGAATCCGGCCTGGAGGTCGACCTCTTGCGTCTCGTCGGCGTCTACACCAGCAGACCGGGGAACGCGGTTGCGTCCATCTACCTGGCCCGCCAGGCCGACCCGTCCGCCGCGGTCCGGCTCGATGCAGAATCGAGCGAGTTCGCCTGGGTCCCAGGCTCGGAGGTGCTCGACTGGCTGCCACGTCTCGCGTTCGGATCGATGGCGGCCGCGCTCTCAGACTGGCGGGCCGGCCGATCCGGTGAGCCCCAGTCCTGAGGCCAATCCGGCTGCGCTACACTCGGAATACCGCCCGACAGGAGAGAGATGCCGGACTCCCACGTGAAGGTTGCCGTCACCGGCGCTGCCGGGCAGATCGGCTACGCGCTCCTCTTCCGGGTCGCCTCGGGCCAGATGTTCGGGCCCGACACCACGATCGACCTGCAGCTGCTCGAGCTCGAGCAGGCGCTGCCGGCGCTCGAGGGGATCCGGATGGAGCTGGAGGATTGTGCCTTCCCGCTCCTGCGCCACGTGATCAGCACGTCGGCCACGGAGGAAGCTCTTGGGGGCGTGAACTGGGCGCTCCTCGTGGGTGCGGTGCCGCGCAAGGCCGGCATGGAGCGCAACGACCTGCTCACCATGAACGGCGGCATCTTCACCGGCCAGGGGCAGGCGATCGCCAAGCACGCCGCGGACGACGTCCGGGTTCTGGTGGTCGGCAACCCGTGCAATACCAACTGCCTGATCGCGGCCGCCAACGCGCCCGAAGTGCCTCGCGACCGATGGTTCGCGATGACCATGCTCGACGAGAACCGTGGTCGAGTCCAGCTTGCCATGAAGGCCGAAGCGCCGGTCGACCAGGTGCGCGACCTTGCCATCTGGGGCAACCACTCCAGTACCCAGTTCCCGGACGCCTACCACGCCACGATCGGCGGGCGCCCGGCGACCGAGGTGATCACCGACGAGGCCTGGCTGCGCGGCGACTTTATCGCCACCGTGCAGCAGCGCGGCGCCGAGATCATCAAGGCACGCGGCCAGTCGAGCGCGGCCTCGGCGGCCAACGCGATCATTGACACGGTGCGGAATATCGCCCACCCGAGCGGGGAGATCTTCTCAGCCGCCGTGCCAGCGCCGGCCGCTGGCGCATACGGCGTGCCGGAGGGGATCGTCTTCGGGTTCCCGCTGCGCGCCGCAGCAGCCGGCCGGGTCGAGATCGTGCAGGGGATCGAGCATGGCGAGTGGGCGAGCAGCAAGATTCGGGCGACCCTCGCCGAGCTGTTGGAAGAGCGCGAGGCGGTGCGGGAGCTGATCCCACGATGAGCCACGAGACGCTGGTACGCAGCGAGACGCTGAGCATCGACCTCGACGGCAGACGGCTGGAGCTTCCGGTGGTGACCGGCAGCGAAGGCGAACGGGCGGTCGAGATCGGCCAACTGCGCGCCGAGACCGGGCTGATCACGCTCGACCCGGGATATGGCAGCACCGGCTCGTGCACGAGCGCCATCACCTATCTCGACGGTGAGCGGGGCATCCTGCGCTATCGCGGCTATCCGATCGAGCAGCTGGCCGAGCAATCGAGCTTCCTGGAGGTCGCGTACCTGCTGATCTATGGCGAGCTGCCCACCAGGGCCGAGCTCGACCGCTTCACGACTAACGTGACGCATCACACCCTCATCCACGAAGAGATGCGCCGCTTCTTCGACAGCTTCCCCTATGACGCGCATCCGATGGCGGTGCTTGCGGCCGGGACGGTCGGCCTTTCGACCTTTTACCAGGACAGCCACGATCCGTTCGACGAGCAGGCGGTCGAGATCACCATCAATCGGCTCCTGGCGAAGCTGCCGACCCTGGCGGCGTGGGCCTACAAGAAGGCGGTCGGTCAGCCCTACGTCTACCCGCAGAACGATCTGGGCTACGCCGCCAACCTGCTGCATATGATGTTCGGTGTCCCGGCTGAGCCGTACCAGGCCAATCCCGAGGTCGCGCAGGCGCTCGACCTGCTTCTCATCCTGCATGCCGACCACGAGCAGAACTGCTCGACCGCGACCGTGCGCATGGTGGGGAGCAGCCACGTGAACCTGTACGCGTCGATATCGGCAGGCATCAGCGCCCTCTGGGGGCCGCTGCACGGCGGGGCCAACGAGGCCGTGATCAACACGCTCGAGCGGATCGTGGCCGACGGGGGCAACGTCGAGAAGTACGTGGATCGCGCCAAGGATCCGAACGGGTCATTCCGCCTTGCCGGCTTTGGCCACCGGGTCTACAAGAACTTCGACCCGCGGGCCAAGATCATCAAGGCTGCAGCGGACCGCGTCCTGGCCGCCACAGGCGCAGACGAGGAGCTCTTCGAAGTGGCTCAACGGCTGGAGGAGGTGGCGCTCCACGATGAGTACTTCGTCGAGCGGAAGCTCTATCCGAACGTCGACTTCTACTCCGGGCTGATCTACCGCGCCATCGGCTTCCCGAAGAACATGTTCACCAACTGCTTCGCGATCGGGCGTCTCCCGGGCTGGATCGCCCAGTGGAAGGAGATGACCGAGTCGCACGAGACGCGGATCGCTCGACCGCGCCAGATCTACACCGGCCCGGCCGTGCGGGACTACACCGCCATCGAGCAGCGCTGACCGGTGCCGCCCGTCGTGAGCGACCCGCGCTTCGAGGTCGATGCCCACCTGAGCCCAGCCCAGGTCAATGCCGCCTACGCGTGGGTCGACTGGCCGCAGCGCGAGGAGTGGCGCCTGGACGCCATCTCGCAGCGCTGCACCTGGTTCGCCGCGTACGGGGCCAACGAGACCCTGCTCGCCATCGCCCGCCTCCTCGATGACGGCGGCCTGCATGCCTCCCTGTGGGACCTGATCGTGCGCGCCGATCACCGGCGACGGGGGATCGGCCGGCAGATCGTGACGCTCGCCCTCGACCGATGCCGGGACCGGCGCCTCGTCACGCTGGTCAGCACGCCCATGGCGGTGCCGTTCTTCGCCGCGCTCGGCTTCGTACCCGAGTCACACGGCCATGTCGCGCTGTACCTGCGTCCTGCACCCTGACCGATGCGCCTCACCGTGCTCGGCCGTTCGCCGGCCCG